>JBATLS010000210.1:0-2822 GCA_049289435.1 Saprospiraceae bacterium
GTGCTTGGAATTCAGATTGATATAAAATTTCATTTTCATAGCCATAGCTATGGGGATTAAATTTTATGAAAAGCTGGGTTTCAATGACTTGCATAGGAATTAACAATATGTTTTTAAATCACTTCTATATTTATAACCTAGGTACAATCCTAATCAGGCAAATATTGTTCCTTATTTATTTTACGATGATAAAAAAGTAGTATTGCCGCATTAAAAAAGAAAAAAGGACCCACTTTATCGGTTTCTATCAGGTCGTTGATGAGACACATCGCAAAAATAATGATAAAAGCCAGTGTCGTCGCCATGATCATGAGTTGGTCTTTTGGGTCGCTAGCTCTATGATACAGGCGCTCACCTTCAATCAGGAGCAAAAAACACAAAGCAATTAGAATCAAAAATCCGATGAAACCCTGCTCTACCCAAGTCATCAGGAAGTAGTTGTGTATCCCGGATTGATCAGGATTGCCACTGACATAAGTTTGAAATCTGGAGATGGAGTATGCTTTGTATTCTGAATAAAATGTCCCGGGTCCAAAACCCAGCCAAAACTTATCTTTGATCATCTCAATGCCTGCTACCCATCTGAAGACTCTCTCCATCGAGGAGATATCTTCCAGCTTATAGGTGGCTTCAAGGAGATTGTCAAACTCTGTATGAGTGATCGTTCGTTCAAAATCGGGAGTCAAATCAAGGTAGTTATTATTCCACGAAAGGTAAAAAATACCGACAGTAGCCACAATGCTGCTGATCATTAAAGCCTGTCTGACCCATTTTCGTTTGATGATATACCACGCTCCGATAGCTATGATCATAGATAAAATGGCCGCTCTGGTGTAGCTAAAATATATGCCGATGATAAATATTCCAAACACCCACTTCATCCATCGATTGGACTGATCTTCTAGTGCATTGATACGCATGAATGCCCACACAAATGGCAAACAAATCACAGCAATGGCGGCATAAGTGACATGATTGCGAAAAAATGGCCTGACGACATGATAACTTGCAGAAAAGCTAAAATTGTCAAAAGCGTGTCTGACCAGTACGATGAAAATGGCTACAAATAAAAATTTATACAGTATTTTGTAAGACTTTTGGATGTCTTGAGTATCCTTTACAAATATAAGCGGTAGGATGAAAAATGGAAAAACATACCAAATTTTAGCAGCCAACAGTTTCATAGAGATAAAAACGTGGGTAGATTGTATCCCTGTGATCATGATCCAAAATACATGCACCCAAATCATGATAAATATAGGATGGGTGACATAGCTCAATGGTAATTTAATATTATTTCTAAGCAGCAAAAAGGTAGTGATTCCTGTCAGTATCAACATCATTGGTTCGGATGGGAGATCCGTACCAAAACCAGAAGAATCAAAATAATACTCTACCGAAAATGGCAGGATGGCAAACATCAAATAAAATAATCTACGGTAATCGTCTATGATGATTCCCACGACTAAAGGAGATATGGGTATTAGAAAAAAAGCAAAAGTATGAAAATGGATAGAAGCCAATATGGATAGGAGGGTGACCAATACAAATGTACGGAATACATAGACATTTTGCTGATCAATGTGCATAGTGGCCAGAGGCATTAAGGCAAAGTTTGCTTTGGTCGGAAGGCTTGGACATTTTCGATGACAAACACAGCTAGAAAGCAAAGCATGATGCCACATAAACTTGTCAAGAGTACAATGATGCTTCTCTTAGGTTTTGATTTCTGGACAGCTACTTCGGCTTCTTCTACCAAATGGAGTGCCGTAAAAGGGACTGAATACGAAGCGTTCAATTGCTTCAACCTCTCTTTGTCTAAACTGATCTGGTCAAATAGCCTGCTCAGTTCCTGTTCCATTTGTTTTAGTTCGGAGAGCACCGGCGAATATTTTTCAAGTTCTGACAAAGCTTTCTGTCTTTTATTTTCAGCTCCCATTTCCATAGCCATAAATCTGATCACTGAATCTTTGTAAGATGGGTATTTTTTATAAAACTCCACCTTTCCTTTTGCTTCTTCGATATCAGAAATGGATGATGCCAGCATATTGGTATATAAGCCTGATTGCCCCCAAGTCTCAAAAATATCCGATGCTTCTTTGATACGTCTCAATTTTCTGGACAATGAGTCGCTTTGCACCTGCTTGATCAGGAGGTTGGCATTGTAACTGTCTATGAGTTTCTTTTGACTTCCTTTGACGATTTGCTGGGCGATAAGCTCTATTTTTTCGCGCGCCGCATTGGCAATATTGGCAGCCATGATCGGATCTTTATCTTCGGTGATGAGCAACAGAGCGCCATACTTGGTCTTGATAGTCTTGTAATTTTCCAAAAATTCTTCTTTGACTTTAAATCTTGACTTCGCATCATCTTTGTCTATATCATAATGCTTGTATAGGTCAAAAGTGTCTATCAGATAAAAAATCACCTCGTGTGACATGGCTATGGTAAATAAACGATCCAAGTCCCTATCATCTCCGTAGATTCGTATGTCTTTCTCGTCTCCTCCTATGGGAATGGGTTTGGCCAGATCCGGACTCGCAGCATAAAAAGTAGTATCTGATTGATAATAATTGGGCAACAACAGACTACCACCTATGGCCAATAGAATGATGATAATGACAGCTCTGATGAGCTCCTTTTTCCACTTGTTGAGTTGGCTTATAAATTCCGAAAGGCTATATTCCTGATCCATATGATGTGCTGAGAAGTTGGTACATGTAAACGATCTAAATTTTTCTCTTAAGTAAAGACACGACTTCTTCTTTATTTACGATTTTCAAAATAAACGACAAAAGTAAACAAATTAATATACTAACAGT
>JBATLS010000211.1:0-6816 GCA_049289435.1 Saprospiraceae bacterium
TAAAATGGAGTAAGAGTATGTTTAAATTTTTATTGCTTTATAATCAATATCTTATGAACTTGACTTCAAAATAATCGTCTCATTTAGTTCACTAAATTCGTTGATTATTTTATTGTCAGAACCATAACTTATTGATTAGCAACTTAGAAAATTTTTAAACATACTCTAAATCATAAATACAAATAAAAAAAGGGTAAATTATCAATATGACAATTTACCCTTTATGTAATTTTTTTTAAAGTCGATTAGTTAGGCAATCTGATGATGCTGCCAGGGGCAAGACCATCGCTGATTTTGATATTGTTGATGGCCAATAGATCTTCAAATGAGATATTTTTAGCTTCAGCAACATCCATCAGAGACTCTTTTTTCTTCAATTTGTAGAGGATCAGTGGATTGTTGGCTATTTTGATATTTTCTCTGAGCTGTAGCAACATACTACTGTCTTTAAGATTATCTCTCGCCTCAAAGTTTTGACTTTTGAGTACTGCTACCATTTCGGTGGCTACTATCTGCTTATCTTTTGGCAATTCTACATTGGCCAATGAAGCATATCTGGATATCGAAACCTGATTTTCAACTATATTGCTGAGATTATTGTATTTTTCGATATAAGAATACATAATTTGGTCAGGCAAGTTCAGCACATATCCTTCTTCACGATTGACAGGTATCTGATCTTTTCTAAATGTTGGATTAAGA
The DNA here is from genome assembly GCA_049289435.1 of Saprospiraceae bacterium. GTDB lineage: Bacteria > Bacteroidota > Bacteroidia > Chitinophagales > Saprospiraceae > OLB9. The sequence goes on from JBATLS010000211.1 coordinate 703, forward strand.
AATCTGATCAAATCGATGTCAATATCAAATTCTTTGCTCAACTTTTTAAAGTCGATTTTATCAGTGACTTTGACAGAGATCGCATACAAGATATCGTCCGAAATCGGTGTTGGAGATATGTCGTGAATATCATAAAAATTCATCAGATATGCGGCTGCCAAAAATCTGGGTACATATCTCCTTGTTTCAGTAGGTAAATACTTGGATATGACCCAATAATCTTTGACTCCACCCGCTTTTTTGATGGCTTTGTTGACTCCACCTGGCCCACAATTGTAAGCTGCAAGTGCTAGATTCCAGTCGCCATAAGTCTCAAACAACAATTGGAGATAATTGAGTGCCTTGTCCGTAGATTTGATGAAGTCCTTTCTTTCGTCCACGTACTTATCGACCCTCAGGCCGTATAGTTCGGCGGTACCTTTCATAAACTGCCACATTCCTGATGCTCCTTGCCCTGACTGTACATTAGGTAGGAGGCTAGACTCAATGATGGCAATGTATTTCAATTCGTCGGGAAGTCCTTTTTCCCTGAGTGCGTTTTCGATCACAGGAAAGTAGAGTGATGCACGGCCTAAAATAAGGGAAGCATCTCCTTTTCTTTTCTCGATCAGTGTAAAGACTTGCTGGATCACGTCTTCGGTGATCTGCACGTCGATGATGGTGTTTAGGTTTTCCAGTCTTTTGATGACATCAGCATTGTTGGGGGAATACGATAATGCTGATCCAATAACTCCAAAAGCTAAAAAACACACCATCACAATCTTGTTTGTGATAATTCTAAATGTGTTCATGGTAAAATAAAATCTGGGTTTTTTTTGGGAATGTTAAGAAAATGATTTAGTCGTTTAAACTTGTACTCAATTAACAAGTAAAGTACGGTTTGTCATCATCGGGACGCAAAGATATCGCATTTTAAGAGGATTTGTCAGGATAATATACTTGTTAACAAATTATTATCTGTAATTAACTTAAATCCAATAACTGTGCCAAACTATATTTTACGAGCAAAGTTGATGAGTGAACGATCATTTTTTATTTTCCCAAATATTTGCATTCCAAACGGCAGATTATCTTGATTATTGCCCAATGGTACAGAGATAGCGGGCACTCCCGTTAGATTTGCCAATACGGTGTAGATGTCCGCCATATAGCCTGCCAAAGGATCTGCTGGTCTATCATCTATGGGCCAGGCCACTGCTGGAGATGTAGGCATGAGGAGGTAATCATAGGTTTCAAATAGCACTTCTATCTTAGATTTGATCAGCTGACGTACCTGTTGGGCTTTGGTGTAGTATGCGTCAAAATACGCTTCACTAAGTACAAATGATCCCAACATGATTCTTTTTTTGACCTCATGACCAAATGCTTCTGTACGTGACATGACATACATTTGTTCCAAAGTGGTGGCATTGGGCGATCTATATCCATATCTCACTCCATCGTATCTGCTTAGGTTGGAAGATGCCTCAGCTGTAGTCAATATATAATAGCAGGGCACGAGATATTCCAAGTAATCAAAACTGATTTCAGATACTTCAATACCTTCTTTTTCTAATGTGTTCAATTTTTTAAGAAATGCAGCTCTAATCTCAGGATCCAAAGCTGAAGTAGATAATGTCTCTGAAAAATATGCGACTTTGATATCAGATGGCAGTGTATCTTCCTGATTGCTGTAAAGTCCTGATCTGAACATGGTGGCATCGTATCCATCTACAAAAGAAGCTACCTGCATAAATGCATCTATATCGTCGGGATTTTTTGCCAATATGCCCAATTGGTCAAAAGAAGATGCATAAGCGATAAGTCCATACCGGGAGACCAAACCATAACTGGGCTTGTACCCATATACGCCGCACATGGCTGCAGGCTGACGGACCGACCCCCCGGTATCTGTACCCAAGGCGACCAGACAAGTATCCATCTGCACAGAGACAGCAGCCCCTCCGCTGGAGCCGCCAGATATCCTGGAGTGATCCAGTCCATTTTTTACATGACCATAGCAACTATTGGTATTGGCCGAACCCATACCGAATTCATCACAATTGGTTCTACCTATGACGATGGCGTCTTGTTGCAAAATTGCGTCCAAGGCTGACGCGGTAAACTGACTTTCAAATCCTTTCAAAATGTTGGATGATGCACTTACATCATGATCCTTGTGCACTATCAGGTCTTTGACAGAGATGACACTTCCAAACAAACAACCTAGTAAGGCTGGATGATCTTTTATTTTGGTATCCAAGAGCGCCGCTTTTTCCAATGCTTCATCTTCATACACTTCCACGTACGCATTGAGAGAGATGGTACTTTTGATATTGGAAAGATAATAGTTGACCAGTGATACCATGTTAGTCTCTCCAGCCATCAGAGCTTGCTGTATTTCGTGGAGTGATTTGTATTGCATAATGGTTGATTGTATGAAAAATGAAGTAGATATTTCTTATGAAAAATAGGATGTTAATTCATTGGCTGGTATAGATTCCTGTAGCCCAGTCGTCATATTTTTTAATGTGACTTTATTTTGTTTGAGTTCTTCTTCGCCTATGATGGCAACGAAAGGTACATTTCGGGCATTGGCATAAGCCATTTGCTTTTTCATTTTTGCTATAGATTCTGGATACAAATCGCATGATATATTTGCTTTGCGCAATGAAGAAACCAAACCGAAAGCATACTGATGACTGTCTTCGTCCAATGCAATAAACAGCAATTCTATATCTTTTTGCACATCTGATGGAAATAGGTTCAACTCTTCCATGACATCATAAATACGCTCTGCACCAAATGAAATACCTACGCCTGACACGCCTTTCATCCCAAAGACCTCTGTCAGATCATCATACCTGCCACCTCCACCGATACTTCCCATAGTAAGCTCGGGATAGACAGATGAGTCAGCTTTTACTTCAAAAATACATCCAGTATAGTAATTGAGTCCACGTGCCAGGCTGATGTTAAATTCCAACTCAGGATATCCATCCCCCAAGTAGTCGAACACCGTTTGGATTTCTTCAATGCCTTTTTTTCCAACTGTTACGTCTTTGAATGCTTCTTTAAGTGTATCTAAACCTGCAATATCTAGCAAGTCTAGTACTTGATTTGCTTGTTGGGTAGATATGTTTCGGTCATTCATTTCTTTGATGACGCCTTCTTTACCGATCTTATCCAGTTTGTCGATGGCGATGGTCATATCCATAAATTGGTCAGTGATACCAGCAGCTTCGGCCAGACCGAACAATATTTTCCTATTATTAATAAGGATGTTGACTTGTATATTCAATTTTCGGAATACTTCAGCATAGATCTGTACCAGTTCTGCTTCGTACATCAATGCATCAGAGCCTACTACATCCACATCACACTGATAAAACTCCTGATATCTGCCTTTTTGTGGGCGGTCTGCCCTCCACACTTGTTGTATTTGATATCGTTTGAAAGGTAGGTGGATCGAGTTTTGGTGCATGACTACAAATCTTGCAAACGGGACTGTGAGGTCATATCTCAATCCTCGTTTTGAAATTTGTGATATTACTTTTGCAGAGTCTTTGCTGGAAAGTAAGTCCGGATCTACATCTGATAGGTAATCGCCATTATTGAGCACTTTAAATAATAGTCTATCCCCTTCTTCTCCATATTTGCCAGTAAGGGTGGACAAATTTTCCATCGTGGGTGTCTCAATGGGCAAATATCCAAATACCTTAAATACTGACTCTATGGTCGTAAAAATAAACTTTCTCTTCGTGACCTGTTCCGGCAAAAAATCTCTGGTTCCTTTGGGTACCGTAGGCTTTGTGGACATATTACAATCAGTTTTTTACTGGTTTTACTTCGAGGTTTAATTCTTGAAGTTGAGTGTCGTGAATCGGCGATGGCGCATCGATCATCATATCCCGACCCTGATTGTTTTTTGGGAAGGCTATAAAATCTCTGATAGATGACTGTCCGTTCATCACGGCGCAGAGTCTGTCGAATCCAAATGCAAGTCCTCCATGTGGCGGTGCTCCATACTCAAATGCGCCAAGTAAAAACCCAAACTGCGCTTCTGCTTCTTCTTTAGAGAATCCGAGGAGATCAAAATTTTTGGATTGTAATGCCCGGTCATGAATCCGGATAGACCCTCCACCTATTTCGGCACCATTGATGACGAGGTCATATGCATCTGCTTTCAGGCTTTTCATAGTTTCGTGATCTCCATCCAACATACGCGCTATATCTGCCTTCTTGGGTGAGGTGAACGGGTGATGCATGGCATGAAATCTTTGTGCATCTTCATCCCACTCCAGCAGTGGAAAATCGAGTACCCACAATGGTTTGAAGTCGCCAGGTTTCATGAGATTCAATCTTTTTGCCATCTCCAGTCTCAATTCACTCAATTGCTTCCTTGATTTTTCTGCTTCTCCTGATATGATGAACAGGATGTCGCCGGCAGCAGCATCAAATTTTTGAGTCCAACTCCTGAGTTCATCATCTGTAAAAAATCTGCCTATGCTTGATTTGACACTACCGTCTGCCTGATACTTGACATTTACCAATCCTTTGGCACCTATCTGTGGTCTTTGTAGCCATTCAGTAATGTCCTTTATGTCTTTATTGCTATATTGCTCTGCGATGCCTTTGACACAAATGCCTACTACTAGTTCAGCGTCATCAAATACAGAGAATCCTTTGCCTTTTGCGACATCATTGAGCTCGACAAACTGCATATCAAATCTCAAATCCGGCTTGTCAGATCCATAAAGTCTCAGCGCATCATCATAAGACATCCTTGGGAATGAACCCAAATCAAGACCTAAGATGCTCGAAAATAAGTGCTGAGTAAGTCCCTCAAAAGTGTGGAGAATATCTTCTATATGTACAAAAGACATTTCGCAGTCGATTTGTGTAAATTCTGGTTGACGATCTGCTCTCAAATCTTCATCTCTGAAACACTTGACGATCTGAAAATATTTATCTATGCCCGCTACCATCAATATCTGTTTGAAGGTCTGAGGTGACTGTGGCAGTGCATAAAACTGTCCTTGGTTCAATCTGCTCGGCACCACAAAATCTCTGGCGCCTTCCGGCGTACTCTTAATCAGGAATGGGGTCTCTACTTCTATAAATCCCTGACTGTCCAAATATTTTCTGGTTTCAATAGCAAGTTTTGACCTGAAGATGATGTTGTTTTGGATCGGGCTTCTTCTTATATCAAGATATCTGTATTTCATACGCAAGTCATCGCCACCATCTGTTTCATCTTCGATGGTAAATGGGGGTACTTTGGATTCATTGAGTATGCTGAGGTCTTCTACTCCGATCTCTATTTCTCCAGTAGCTCTGCTTGCATTTTTATTAGATCTTTCCTGGACCATCCCATAAGCTTGAATCACAAATTCTCTTCCGAGCTTTCTGGCTTTGGAACACAGATCTTCGTTTTCATCCATATTGAATACCAGCTGGGTGATGCCATATCTGTCCCTGACATCTACAAAAGTAAGACCTCCCAGATCACGGCTTTTTTGTACCCATCCTGCTATAGTAACTTTGTTGCCAACATCAGATATTCTCAATTGACCACAATGATGACTTCTATACATATATTAATAATTTTGTGAAATTTTGCGCAAAGGTACGAAGCAGAGACGGAATATAAAATAAAGTCACTGGTTCTTTAAACATTTATACACAATAATGATAGAAGTGATTCACCTAACTAATGACTGTACTTGTCAGATTGTGATAATTTTGATGCGGAAATAAATGGTGTTTGTCAGACTCACTCTTGCCTGATCACGATAGGCTAGCAGAGATTAAGGAGATGGTAGGATTGCACGGTTTTAATAAGTAGTTGAAGATTACAATTAGAGAAATTAGTGAAAATTCGTGTCAAAACATGATGATTTACTTTGTTGGAATCACGATCGCCTGATCACGATAGGCTAGCAGGAATTAAGGAGATTATGGGATTGCACGGTTTTAATAAGTAGTTGAAGATTACAATTAGAGAAATTAGTGAAAATTCGTGTCAAAACTTGATGATTTACTTTGTTGGAATCATATTTGCTCTGTTAGCCATAGGCTCAATTCTGCTACGAGCCTGCCCGTACAGGCGGGCCTGACAATTGTGCCTACGTC
>JBATLS010000212.1:0-3464 GCA_049289435.1 Saprospiraceae bacterium
TGCTTGAATAGAGCTATAAAAACTTTATTTCTAATCACTTCAGTCACAGATTAAACCTCCGCATTAATATATTGTCAAAGCTCCAATAAAAATAAAATACACATATGAAATCATTTCTTTTAGTAGTAAGCATCATGTTCGTCATGACAACCAACCAATTTGCTCAGCCTGATGGTCGCAAACAAGATCCAGAGAAAAGAGCAACTGCCATGGTAAAAAATTTAGAGAAGGAACTTAGCTTGACCGAAGACCAATCATCAAAAATTAAAACCATCCAACTCGAGACATTAAAAAAAGTAGATGAACTACGGGAGCAAGGAATGGCCGCAAACGATAAAAAAGCTATGCGCCAGAAAGTAAATGAAGCCAATGATGCAGCAGATGTACAAATCAAAGCTTTGCTTACTTCTGACCAAAATCTAAAATACGATGCCTGGAAAACAAAAAGACAGGAAGAAATGAAAAACAGAGGACCTAAGCCAGGCGGAAATTAGGTAAAACCTAAATATCTTTAAAGAGTTCCTCTCACCATTTCCCACATAACAATTCCTGCACAGACTGAAACATTGAGCGAGTGCTTGGTGCCGTACTGAGGTATTTCGATACTCATATCCAAAAGATCGAGTACCTCAGTACTGATACCATCTACTTCATTGCCAAAGATGACCGCAAGCTTAGGCTGACTTGTTTCTACGCTTTGTAGTTGAAAGGACTGATCTGTTTGTTCGATGCCTATGATGGTGTAGCCTTCGTCTTTCAATGACTTGATAGCTAGATAGATCTCTTTTTCATATTGCCAATCTACTGATTCTGTCGCTCCAATGGCCGTTTTGGTGATTTCCCGATGCGGAGGTACCGCACTTATCCCGCAGATCACTATTTTTTTAATAGCGAAAGCGTCAGCAGTTCTGAATATAGACCCTACATTCATAGCAGAACGTATATTGTCTAAAACAATAATAATATCCCTTTTAGGCAAAAGTTTGTATTGTTCTACCGATACTCTATTGAGCTCATCCAGTCGCAATTTGCGCATAAAATTTACTTATTTAGCAAAGTAGATTTAATAAAACTGACGAAAAGTGGGTGTGGATTTTCTACAGTGCTCTTCAGTTCGGGATGATATTGGACACCCACAAAAAAAGGATGGTCTTTGAGCTCTATCACCTCTACGAGACCGGAATCAGGATTTTTGCCCGTGGCTGTCATCCCTGCGGCTTCTATGCGCTCCAGATAAGCATTGTTAAATTCGTATCTGTGTCTGTGTCTCTCCGAGATGTCCGATTTTCCATAAGCTTTATAGCTAATACTATTTTTAGAAAGTTTGCAGTCATAGGCGCCGAGTCTCATAGTACCTCCTTTGGAAGTGATCTTTTTTTGGTCTGGCATCAGGTCTATCACGGGCTCTGATGTAGCTGAATTCACTTCCGTCGAGTTGGCATCTTCGATGTGGAGCACATTTTTACAAAACTCTACTACCGCACACTGCATACCAAGACATATACCAAAAAACGGGATATTGTTTTCGCGCACATATCTGATGGCTTCCAGTTTGCCAGCAATACCCCGCTCTCCAAAACCAGGCGCAACCAGGACGCCATCCAAGTGTTGGAGTTTACTGGATACATCGCCCGTCTCCAAAGTTTCAGAGTGTATAGGAAATACGCGCACCTTGCACTCATTGACAGCACCGGCGTGAATAAATGCTTCATATATAGATTTGTATGCATCCTGTAGCTCATTGTATTTTCCGATCAGTCCGATACTGACTTCACGAGTCGGATTTTTCAACTTGCCAAGGAATTCTTTCCACTGAGTGAGATCAGGTTCTTTGTTGCTTTTGAGATTTAGTTTTTTAAGGACGATTTTATCCAGTTTTTCTTTCAGCATCAATAGCGGCACATCATAGATGGTGTCAGCATCTATGGCCTCTATCACGGATTTTTCGTCCACATTGCAAAATAGTGCCAGCTTCTCTCTGATTTCATTGGGCAGTGGATGCTCTGTCCTGCATACCAGGATATCGGGCTGAATACCTGCCTGCAATAATTCTTTTACGGAGTGTTGGGTTGGTTTTGTTTTGAGTTCTTTGGCTGCTTTGAGATAGGGGATCAAAGTCAGGTGGATGACTAAACAATTTTCTCTCCCCACTTCTCTTCTCAACTGTCTGAGTGCTTCCAGATATGGCAACGACTCTATATCTCCTACCGTTCCGCCGATCTCTGTGATGACCACGTCATATTTTGCACCTTTTTCGAGAAGCTTAATCCGTGTCTTAATTTCGTCAGTGATATGTGGAATGACCTGAACCGTTTTACCTAAAAAGGCGCCTGCTCTTTCCTTTTCGATCACGGTTTGGTATATCTTACCAGTGGTCACATTATTGGCTTGAGAAGTAGATATGTTTAGAAAACGCTCATAATGTCCCAAATCCAGATCCGTCTCTGCTCCATCTTCTGTCACATAGCACTCACCATGCTCATAAGGATTGAGTGTACCTGGGTCAACGTTGATATACGGATCCAGTTTTTGTATAGTCACTGATATACCTCGTGACTGGAGCAGCTTGGCGAGAGATGCCGCTATAATGCCTTTACCTAATGAAGATGTGACTCCACCCGTAACAAATATGTGTTTGACCATAAGAATAGAAGAAGGAAATTTTGTTTTCCATGCTACGGGATGCAAAGGTAAAGCTATTTTCCTTTTTTTCCTGTTGTGGCCTTATAAATATTACAGACTTATTATATCATCGTCTCAAAAGTGATAGAAATTTTGTAGAGTATGTCTGATCAACACAGTTTCAGTCTGCTTCCTTCTGGCCGAGTGCACCCGCAATAGGCGGCTATTCCAAATGTCTTTCGATATTTTGCGGTGCAATAGGAAATTAATTATCGATTTTTAGGTTACAGCGATTTTTTCACAAACTTGGTGAGTATCACTATGTTTTGATCATTGACTCTCCCTTCGATGTGTTCGGGATTGTCGTGCACCAGATTGATTCGTCTGATGGATGTCCCCCGCTTAGCAATAAAATTAGCCCCTTTTACATCCAAATCCTTGATTAAAACAACAGTATCCCCAGTTTGCAGGATATTTCCGTTGCTGTCCTTATGTGCATTATAGTCTTCAACATTATGGTAGATCGCATCTGCCCATTCTCTCGTCGTTTCATCCATGTACATCATATTGAGGAGGTCTTGAGCCCAAGCTTCGTCACCAAGTGCCTTCATCATTCGGTAAGACAACACCTGTACAGCTGGCACGGTACTCCACATACTTTCATTGAGACATCTCCAATGTTGCGGATCAAGAGATTTAGGATTTTGGACTTGTGACAAACATAGGTCACAAATGGCCACCTGTTCGTCCGGATGATTGCCTGTTTTTGGGGCGACGATATATGTATTGAGTTCCTCACTCGCATTACACAGTTCACACCTGGATTCGCTTCTGATCGTTAA
>JBATLS010000213.1:0-2050 GCA_049289435.1 Saprospiraceae bacterium
CTGCAGGAGATTGCGATGATAATGATGCTCAGGTTTACCCCAATTCTCCTATTGTCAAAAATACCATTACCAGTGTCAATTGGTCGGCTGCAAATCATTGGTTTTGTGATAGTCCTGGTACTCAGACAGATTCGATCATCATCAGGCACGACACAGACTTTGATATCGTTTATGATTCTATACAAGCAAACTTATCGGTGATCTCCGGCTCTCTAACTATAAAATCTGGTAAAACCTTGGTGCTCGGATCACCTGCACTTCCTAAACTACTCAAGGTCAATAATGGAAGTACATTGGTCATAGAAAATGGCGCCAAACTCAAGGTCTATGGCATATTGAGTGAAGCGGGAGGATTGATCAGCAATCATGGTACCGTTGAGGTAGCCCACTGAAAATGTAGGAATTTCTTCAATGTAAAAATTAAACAATTTGCCTTATGAATATTCAACCCACCACCACAAAATTTAGAAAAATATCTGAAAACATGGCGCTTCATTTTTGCAAAATTAGCGAGCAAAAGGACAATGTACAGATACCAAAAAATACTTTTAAAAATGGCAGGGTTTTGCATCTATTGACATTGGATGACATACTGTATATTGAGGCTGACTCCAACTACTCTACCATATTTTTTGTAAAAGGAAAAACCTTAACATCAAAAACACTTAAGTACTGGGAAGAAGAAATGAATCATTCATCCTTCCTGCGATGCCACAGCAAGTACCTTATCAATCTCGACAAAATAGACCATATGGATTTCAATCATCATCAGCTTACATTGAAAGGTGGCAAAAAGTTGCCTATTTCGAGAAGGAAAGTATCAGAAATAAAAAATTTGTATTCAAATTTTGATTTTTTTTGAATATAAAATCCTATTTCATTTATAATTACTTCTACTTTGTAAAATTTAGTAAAAGGCAACCGGTTTTTCAATTGCCACTGGCTTCAGTCTGTGGCATAAAGTAAACATTATCTCCCGATAGCTATCGGGACGGAAGCTATCGGGACGGAAGCTATCGGGACGATAGCCATCGGGACGATAGCTTTCAGGATAGCCTATAACTCCCATATTTTGACTAAAGTCAACAAGTATTTTTAATAATAGGCCCACAGACTAAAGTCAGTGGCAATTGATTTGAATTTACCGTAATTCGTCAGGAAGTAGATATATTTAAGGGAATTCATAAATGAACATGTTTTGTCTTGGAAAATTTTAATTCTACAAAGTAGAATTTATTCAACTTTTATAAAATTACAGAGTAATGGAAATGTTGGTATTGGCACATTTTGCACCTGATGAAAAGATTGAAATCAATGGTAAGGTTAAATCAAAACGTCTTATTTTAACTCATTTGGCAGGTCAAGGAACTTTTGGGATAAACTTTAACATAGGAAATATAAGTGAAGGATGGATAAATCTAGATCAATCAGTTAACTTGTTTTTAAATGCTAATGGTGATGATATAAATTTAAATTCAGGAACTTCAGGTAATTTGGCTATTGGTTTAGCATCACCATCCGAAAAATTAGATGTAAGCGGAAAGGTAAAATTTACGAGAGTTGGAAGTGGCACCAATACAATCGCCTTAGCTCAGAATAGCACAGGTGTTATAGTGGCTTTTAGTTCTGACAGAAGGTTGAAAGATAACATCACTTTAATACCAAATTCATTAATAAAAATATCAAAAATCAATGGTGTAAACTATACTTGGAAAGCAGATTCTACCCATTCATTGGATATGGGATTAATAGCTCAAGACGTATTAGAAGTTGCTCCTGAGGTGGTCTATACAACACCTGATGGATATTATGGCATTAATTATCCAAATTTAGCAGGCCTATTCGTCGAAGCCATCAAAGAGCAACAAGTTATCATCGACAGCCAAGCGCAAAAAATCGATGTATTGGAATCCAAACTCATACAAATACAAAAATCACAATCAGAGATGGCCAGCACAGTAGAAGATTTAAAGACCTTTTTACGAGAGATTACCATCCATGATAAAGTTGAGACTAAAAAGAAGTGATATTATGATGAACTGACGTAGCA
>JBATLS010000214.1:0-3770 GCA_049289435.1 Saprospiraceae bacterium
ACATAATATTGGTATATAAATTCTAATAGCTAATAGTGTGATAAAATATATATCTGGGTGAAATGAGCCCTGAGATAAATAATAAATCACCGAAAAAAACACGTATTCTTAGCGCATTGATTTTATAGGAAATAGAATGCCATTTCCAAACTTAATTAATCAGGGGATGAACATTCTTCATATAATAAAGACGATGATACTATTTACTTTATCGCTGTAATGCATCGAGTTGTCCAGCAAAATAAAAAATAGAGTAGTAAGCCAGTTTGTTTTTTGCTACCAATTCTGTAAGCTTGATCTTAGCATTGATGAATGATTGCTCTCTGGAATTGACAAGAAATAGGGAGCTCTCTCCGACATTGAACAACCTTCTCTCCGCGATCAGCATTTGCTCGTACAGTCTGACTGCCTCATCAAATATTTCTATCTGATCGAGCGTGGCTTGCCATTCGGTGATATAGGCATTATATTTATTAAATAGTTCGACGGTTTTATTCTGGAGTATCAGGTTGGTCTCCTTCAGTTTTAATTCAGCAAGTTTGATGTCGCCCCGCTCCTTCCTCAGAAATAGTGGCATCTTAAACTCCATTCCCCATTTATAGTTATTAATATTATAATTGGTAAAAATATTACTTCCTATCGGTTCGATCAAAGGATTGTACTGGAGATTTATCTTGGGCTTGAGTTTGTCTCTTTTTAGTTTTCTTTCCACTTCCAATTGATGGAGTTTTTGTCTGAGTTGTTCCAGGTACGGATGATTTGATGTAAAATCATTTACTTCGATCATCATAGCATCTAAGGCATTTTCCCGAATTTCTTTTTCAAGATCATTTGGCATTTCGTCAGGGTTGAGTCCAGTATGAATATTATTATCACCCCAAAAGAGACCGGAAAAAATTCTGCTCATCACCTTATATTCTGTCTCAGCCTGATTGAGACCCAAAGAGATATTTTGTATCTGAATTTTTGCTTCTGTAGTATCGATGGCAGGTCTGTCGCCACTTGCCGCATTAAATCGGACAGCTTGGTATCTTTCCATCGCATTGTCGAGCGAAGTCCTGAATATCTGACGGACATTATATGCTCTAAACCATTCCCAATAAGTGCTGGCAGCTTGATAAAGTACTTCATTGGTAAGATCGATCTGTCGTGCTGATGCAAAGTCTTGCATGATCCTGGATGACTGGACAGCGGCTCTTCTTTCGTCGATCAGCAATCCTTGTCCGATGGGCATAGAGATACCACCATAAAAAAGTCCATTGCCTGGAGTGCTATTTTCAGGACTCAGAAAAACACCTCTATTGAGTTCATAGCCAGTCTTAATGTCAGCTCCTATCCAGGTTGGAAGATTGAGTTCACCATGGAGCAAACTATAGTATTCTTTACTGTCGAAGTTTTTTTGGTTAATAGTCGTCGAGATGGAAGGGTCAAAACTTCCCTTGGCTTTCAATAATTCAGCAGCAGCAAAATCATTTTGCATCATCGCTTGTGTGATCAATGGATGGTGAGCCCTTACCTTTGCGAATACTTCCTGGATGGTCAATACTTTCTGACCATAAGAAAAATCCTGAGAAAATAACCAAATAGCGGATACACACCATAGGGTCAAGTAACTTATTCTGACATTCATCATCTTACTTACAGTGGATCTTTTAGCCTTTAACATTGACATTGCTTTCTTTTCCTTTTTTATAATAGTCCGGAGGGAAACCATTGATCTGTCGCCAGAGTTCGTACCAAACGCTTACATTTTTTAGCAAAGTGATCGTACGCACGCCTGCGCCCACACGTAGTTGATGCGGCCAGGGTTGATAGTTAGCTGATGGTTTGACCAGGACACGATATAGATGATTGTCTGAAATGAAATTATCCAGCGCCAAGACCTCTCCTGTATAAGTTCCGTAAGATATACCCGGCCACCCTGAGAATATGATGGCAGGCCACCCATCAAACTGGATCATCACCTTTTGACCTTTTTCGAATAGTGGCAAATCTATAGGTTTGATATACATTTGTACTGCCAGATCATATACAGTTGGCATGACGCTCACGATTTCTTCACCTTCTTTGATGGTTTGACCCAGACCTACTTGTTTGGCTTGGGTGATATATCCATCCTGAGGAGCGACAATATAGTACAACGATGTTCGTACTCTGTAATTGGAATATTGATTTTTAAGCTTATTGATAGTGGCTTCAGTATCAAATTTACCTGACAGTGCTGTGTATTTGTCTGAATTTGCCTTAGCTATTTTATCTCTGTACTCTGCATCAATACTATTGAGGTCAATGCGACTGTTGATGAGTTCGTTTTTGGTCGTCAGGAGCTTGTTTTGTTGTGATATGAGTTTTGCCTGTGCTTCCTGAAGTTTAAGATTTCTGTTTTCCAGGTCAGTCAAGGATTTGAGTCCTTCATCATACAATGACTTCAGTCGGAGGTACTGCTCATTTGCTACATCAAAATTGATTTTTATGGCCTCGAGGTCTATACTGTCAGACGTTACTTTGAGTTCGTTTTGAAGTACTTTGTTTTTTGCCTGACTTACTTTAAGTGTTAAAGATCTTTCCAATGCGAGGATTTGTGTCTCTAGAGCAATTACTTTTTCTTCATAGGACAATTTTGAAAATTCCTTAGCATCGAGTTGCAATTGTGTATTGCTTAGCAGGTCAGGATCGAAATAATCATCTTTTATCTCTGATATCTGAAGTATTGTGTCCCCTTTTTCTACAAGTTGCCCTTCCTGAACATACCATTTTTCGATCCTTCCTGCGATCACTGATTGTATGGTTTGTGGTCTTTGGTCCGGACTTAGCGCTATGAGTTCTCCTTTGGCACGTATATTCTGTGTCCATGGCATAAATAATAGTATCACGATGATCAACAATATCAATATAGACACCCTGACCAGGACATCAGATGATGGAGACACGAGATTTTCCAGTTTTTTGAAAGATTTAAAATTATCTTTATTGATAAGGTGATCGATCGATTGATCAGACAGATTCAGCATAATTTATTATTTATCTTGTGTTACAACCAATTATCATTTATTACTTGCAATATGCCCGTCATCCATGGTAATGATACGATCGGTTAGTTTGATGATATCGGGATCTTTGCTAAGGATGATGACGGTGCGTTTTTCGCTATGACTTAAAATATATTTGAATATTTCGATTTTTTCTTGTTTCTCCAGATTTCTGAATATATCCTCTACAATGAGCAATCTTGGTCTCTTCAGTAAGTTTCTTGCGAGAACTATTTTTTGATTTACACTACCGGGTAGTCTTTTGCCTTGTGGACCTATCTGAGTATCATATCCCTGTGGAAGATTATTTATAAATTCATTTAGACCTGTATGATTCATCATTTCTACCACTTCTTCCAGATTGATATTTCTTCCTACTGTCAGGTTTTCTAGCAATGACCCATTGAATATCCGATCATCAGAGATACACTCGGCGATGAGTGATCTGAGATGGGTGGTGTCATAGTTTTTGATAGACAAGCCATCATAAAGTATAGACCCTCGCTCTGGTTCAAAAAATGCAGTCATTAACTTAAGGAGCGTAGATTTGCCTGACCCGTTTGATCCAGTAAGGCATACCTTTTCATTGGTCTCAATATCGAAACTTAAATCCTGAAGACTATATTCTACAGCATCCGGGTATTTGAAATATAACTGGCTGATATTCACTGACATACCATTTCTAATCTGGTTGATTTCGCTCATGTTTTCGACAGAACTCTCCAGCTCCAGATCAGTGAC
>JBATLS010000215.1:0-1914 GCA_049289435.1 Saprospiraceae bacterium
TGAAGTTAGGTTTGATCCTGTAGAAACAACACTTGCAATCTCTTCAAGTGAGGGAAATTTTGCTACAGTTGCATATATGGATCAAGAAATATTTACTGCCAAATCCACTGCCGCATTTTGTGTTTTACCTTGCTTTTCAAAAGATATACTCTTAGTTATTGCAGTAGCATAAACCATAGTGCATTTGAGTCCACACCGAAAAGCCTTTGAAGCTGAAGGAGGGAAAATCTGATTTATACTGCCTTGGTAATCAAACGTTCCCCTTTTGGTCGATGGTCGAAGTCTCTTCCCGATAGCTATCTGAATCGATCCGATATATAAAATACTGGAACGCAGTTGAACTTGTCTAACCTGATAGCGGCTTGCTCCGGAATAAATGGCATCGCTATAAAATGAAGGTGGTCAATATGCTCCGGAATAATCATACTTGAATCCAATGAAATGGGGTCAACATGTGCCGGAATGTCAGAAAAACCAGCCTATGTTCGTTCGATGGTTTTTTTCTGTTTTAGGGGGTCAACATGATCCGGTGTATCACTCCAAGTGAATTGGATGACGATGGTTATGTGGAGATAGAAGGAGAAAATGGGAAGATGTATTACATTCAAATTTATCGCTAAATAAAGAGTCCCCACATCACTAGACAACAATCAAATCAAATTAATCGAAATAAAAGCAGCAATCTAGTTATCCATAATTTACCAATACCTGTTATAAGAATCCCTACAACCACACCTCGATGGCTCCTCCACCATGTTTCGAAAATGTAATCTTGACCTGATCAACTAAGCTCAATTGATGCTCTATCGCTGTTTTGAGTACTCCTTGACCTTTGCCATGGATGATGGTGATATGTGACGATTTGCGAGCTATGGACTCCCTTATGAATTCCTGACTCATCTTCAATTGATACTCCAGTATAAAAGCTGGTTTGTCATGAGTCATGTGTGGAGCCAATACCTCTATATGGAGATCGATGGAATGACCTATATTTCCTTTTGTAGCTCTTGCAGTAGGTTTTTTAGGTGCTTCATCTTCTTTCAAATATTGGTCTATGTCAAAAAAATATTCTTTTTCTGAGATCAGTTCCAGATTGTGTGGTTGTATTAGCAATATTTTATCATTGACTTTTATACGAGCTTTTCCTTGCTGATGTATCCCTACGAAAACGCCTTCCCGACCAGAAGATTTTATAGTGACCCTATCTCCAATCCATAGATCATTAATATTCATTTGCTCTTGAGGATGTTTAATACTGGATACAGAAATAGAAAGTTTATCATGGTAATATAAGTGAAAACAAAAAACACTTCTGGAGAGAAATAGATCAAAAGTTTATTGCTTTTATACCATTCAAATCATCAAAATTAGGAGTATGTATAAATATTTATTGCGTTATAATCAATATCTTATGAACCTGCATTCAAAATAAACGTCTCATTTGGTTCACTAAACTCGTTGATTATTTTATTGTCAGAACCACAACCTACTGATGAGCAACTAAGAAAATTTTTACACATACTCTAAAACTTAATCTTGAGTTGTGTCTTGAGTTCTGTCATAGTATTGCCATCAATAAAATTGTTGCCAGAGCTGATACCATCTACATTCTGGAGGTAGGTCCTTCCTATCCTGAATTCCCAGGTATAATTTCGTCCGATTCTATATCTGGTATTGATATAAAATCGTGTGCCCCGATTTTGAAAAAAAGGTATGTAAAATTCATAAAGCAAGTCGTTTTCATAAGCATATATACGAGCATCAAAACTATTGACGTCAAAGATGGCATATCTGGCCGTAAAGGATAAAGACTTCGCAATGGGCTTGAATATCACATCTTGGTACATCAGGAAGCCTCTGGATGAAGAGTTGTTTTCAAATATGGACACTTCGGCTCTTTCTCTGATTTCCCAC
>JBATLS010000216.1:0-4414 GCA_049289435.1 Saprospiraceae bacterium
CGAAGTCTGATCACCAGCTATAAGGTATTTGCCATCATCTGTGATTCGCCATTGTGAAGGGATACTTTGACTTGTTGCAGCCAAGGTATATAAAGATACAAGGAGGAGTATTAACTTAGTCTTCATGGATTGTCATTTATAATATAGAAAGATATAAAGGTACTATTTGTAATTAAAAACTTAGTTTTTTTTGCCTCGTTGAAGAGAATAAACTTCAGCTTCAGAGCCTTAGATATTGTTGGGATTAAACCAGATTTGTGGTTGAGAAAATTGCTTGGTGTAACTTTCAGATTTTCAAAGAGTTGTAGTGATTGGAAAAATATTTTAATTTTTTTTAAAAATCTATGAGTACAGAGTCAGCCCCAAGTGCTTATATAGTCGTAAAACACTTTATTCAAAACTTTAAAAATTTTATATTTATGAAAACGAATCTTTTAAATTTCAGATGGTTATTTATTCTCATCTTTGGTACATTCATCATAGCTTGTACTGAAAGTTCTGACTCTGCCACGGAGGCAGCAGCTGATGAGTATGCGGAAGAAACAGTATTTAGAACCCAGGAATCTACCAATCTGGGCAGATTTGGGTGTTATGAGTTGGTATTCCCAATTACGATGACTTTTGCTGATGCATCTACAGTAGAAGTGGCTTCTTATGATGACTTAAAGGCGGCTGTCAAAGCATGGAGAATTAACAATCCAGATGTCAAAACTCGCCCAGCCATAGCATTGCCATATGAAGTGATCAATGCCGATGGCGAAGTTACCACAGTAGAAACTGTTGAGGCACAAAGAGAACTGAGGATAGCTTGTGCAAAAGACTTCTTTAGCAGCCATGGACCAAAAGGTCATAATGGACGTGGCAAGTTGTGTTTCAATATTGAGTATCCTTTTACAGTGATGATTGCAGAAGGTAATACAGTCACATTGACCACTGCGGATGATCGTACGACGCTCCACGAAGCAGTAAAAGCTTACAAAAAAGCCAATCCAACTGTCAGAACCAAGCCAACGCTTGTATTTCCAGTCACAGTGGCCAAGGAGGATGGAACAAAAGTTACTGTCAACTCTAAGGATGAACTCAAAGCTTTGAAGGACTCTTGTAAGTAGTATTTTTGGAGTAAGTTTAATTTTTCATTCTTGAGCGAAAGCTTGTAATCAAATGATAAAAATTTAAATATACTCATTTGCATAATAAGGTTAGTGATATCAGCATCTCTGCTCTCAGGTAGGGGTGCTGATTTTTTTTTGTGGAATATTGGATTGATTTAATGAGCATATCTACACGCCATCATTTGTTACCTGAATCTAAGGAATAATCAAAAGTAATAATATTTTGTTAAATATATGCCGGAAATATCATCGGTAATATGAAGTTTTATAATTTTCATGTATTATTTAAAAGTTTCGGAGTGATCATCATCTAAAAGTTGTTATATCATTATGAAAAAATTACTATTCTTCAGTCTTTTGCTACTGTGTTCTTTTACCGTGCAGTCCCAAAAATATGATGTCAAAGGGATCATCAAAGACACTCTTGGTCAACCCTTGATAGCGGCAACTGTGATGCTCATGGATGTGGACTCCATCCTGATCGAATACACCCAATCAGACCTTTCTGGTGGATTTGAGTTCAAGTCCATTCGCGAAAAAAATTGTCTGATTAAAGCTACTTACCTGGGATATTTTCCGGTCACCATTAGCGTGGTACCTGATGGTAAAAATAAAATTGATCTTGGGACGATACCCATGGTGGAAATTGCCAAAGAGCTCATGGAGATTGTCATCAAAGAAGCCAAGGCACCGCTCAAATTGAGGGGTGACACTGTAGAATATGACGCCAGCCAATTTAAAGTACCTCAAGGCTCTACTCTGGAAGACCTGCTGCGTCGATTGCCGGGTCTTGAAGTGAGTCAGGATGGCAGTATAGCAGCTGATGGTAAAGGTGTTACAAAATTGACCGTCGATGGCAAGACTTTTTTTAGCGAAGATCCAAAATTTGCTATCAAGAATCTGCCAGCCGAAGGAGTATCCAAAGTGCAGGTATTTAATAAAAAAGATGAAGAATCATTGTTGACAGGTCAAGCCACAGCCACGGAAGAAAAAACGATGAATATTGAGCTAAAAGATGAGTTTAAGAAAGGAGGATTTGGTAAAGTGACCATAGGTGCAGGCACAGAGAGCAGGAAAGAAATCAAAGGAAATTATAACAAATTTAACGAAAGGCACCAAATATCATTCGTTGGAGTAGGTAACAATACGGGTAGGAGCGGACTTTCGTGGAATGACTTTCAAGATTTTATGGGTTCCAATACTTGGAATGAAAATGATGAGTATGATTATGGCTTTGGAAATGGGTTTTTTAGATATTTTGATGGCTCTAGTGGTTCGGGTTTGGAGAGTAAAGTTAGTGAAGCTTTTTTTTCAGATAATAATGGAGGTTTTCCCACCAATATCATAGGTGGAATCAACTATAATTACGATCACAAAAAAAATAAATTTGCTGGCAGGTATTTCTTCCAGAACAATGGAAATGAGAGACAATCCATCACCGACAGCAGATCTTTTCTTTCAGGATTTTTTCTAGACAACAACAAGACTGATGTCAAGAGCAATGGTAGCCAAAACCATAGGGCTGAGACCATGTATCAATATGACATAGACAGTTTTATGACCGTGGTAGTGACCGCTGATGTTGCTATTGTCGATAGGGAAGAAGATCAACTGGGTAATACCAGACTTTTGAGGGATGGCACTAGCTTGACAAGTACCAATAGTTATGACAACAACTCCGATTTGTCTGGTAGACTGGTGAATACTTCGTTTTTATTCAGGAAAAAATTTAGAAAAGCAGGACGCGGATTAGGATTCAATGCTTCTTATCTTAAAACCGATATCAACGACCTCCAAAAACGATTTTCGGACAATTTATTTTATGACGATAGTGGAGTAAATGACAGCACATTTTTACTTAGACAATTCAATGCTGACGAACTGGACAAATATGTCATAAAAGCCAATGTCATGTATAGCGAACCATTAAGTAAGAAGTTTTTCCTTAAAACATTTTACAATCTTAGTTCCAGAAACGAAGATGGTCTTAGACTGGTCAATGATCAAAATGTAGGGGATCAACGATTGGTACAAAACGATCTTTTGAGCCGAAACTATAATAATTCGATATTGAATCAGCGTATGGGTTCGTCTCTAACTTTCTCTCATAAGGGACTCAACTTTACTGGCGGGGGTGCGTATCAATCTTTTGACTTAAGTGGAACATACCAGTCCACTGACCCCATCATATTCAGTGGTAGGGTGGATAATCGTTTTGGTATTTGGATTCCTAATGTTTCTTTTTTTGGCTCAGTGACCAGGAATACCTGGGCGAATGCAGGATATAGTAAAGGCGCTCAAGAACCCAGCATCGAAAACTTATTACCTATTGTGGATTTCACCAATCCGCTCTTTATCACAGAGGGAAATCCAAGTCTGGTGCCATCGATCACTCACAGTGTCAGTGGAGGTATCAATCACTCTTGGCCAGCTGATGGAGTTCGGCTCAATCTATATGTGAGCTATAGTTATTATGAAGATCAGATCATCCAAAGGCAAATAGTGGACGAAAATCTGGTCACCAGATCAAGACCGGAAAATTATAGCGGTGGTACGAATATGTGGAGTAATTTTAACATCAGTTTTCCCATCGTCAGAAACAAGCTAAAAATGTCCACCGGACTTGGCAGGTCTGGAGGCAATAGCTTCGCTTTTGTCAATGATTTACTCAATAAAACTAAAACCATCACATGGAGACCAAATATAAATATTGATGTTACCCCGACTGAAAAAATCGCATTGTACATAAACTCCAATATCTCATTAAGCAATACATCCTACGACATTAATACCAGTCAAAACCAGTCCATCATCCGTCAAAATCACAACATAACCTTCAATGCCAATTTTGCAAAAAAATGGTTTTGGAATTCCACGCTTGCATATTCTATTTTTCAAAATGAAAGATTCGGGATTACCCAAAACATTCCCATCGTCAACTTGTCTGTTTATCATCAGATATTAAAAGAAAATAGGGGAGAGATCAGATTGTCTTTGTACGATGCATTCAATAAAAATATTATTATCAATCAGTCCACTTCTGTAGCACGGGTATTTGATTCTCGCACTTTTTCATTGGCTCGTTATGTCATGTTGTCATTTTCGTATAATCTGAAGGGTATGTCTTCCAAGATTACCAGAGATTCATATTATTAAATCTAAAGGCTAAAATTTGATTGCCATGACAAAATTTTTGATTTCGTTTCTTTTATGTGCTAGCAGTATGCAATTGTCTGCACAATCAGGTACCATTACATTTAATAGGAAGTACCATTGGATAAATATAGCATCAAAATTGCCTT
>JBATLS010000217.1:0-1505 GCA_049289435.1 Saprospiraceae bacterium
TTCCAAAAGATAAAAAGATCCTGATCGAAAAAGTATGCAAAGAAATCATCGATCATAAACTGGATGATCAATTTCCGCTCGTCGTTTGGCAAACAGGATCAGGTACACAATCCAATATGAATCTCAATGAAGTCATAGCCAACAGAGGGCATGTCATTAATGGAGGCACGCTGGATGATGACAAGAAAGTACTACACCCCAATGACGATGTCAACAAATCTCAGTCATCCAATGATACTTTCCCTACCGCCATGCACATCGCTGCTTATAAAGTTTTGGTAGATGTCACTGTACCGGGATTAGAAATTTTGCGCGACACACTCAAAGAAAAGTCTAAAAAATTCATGAAAGTGGTCAAAATCGGAAGGACACACTTTATGGATGCAACTCCATTGACATTGGGACAGGAATTAAGTGGATATGTATCACAATTGGATCACGGTATCGCGGCCATAAAAAACACTTACAAACATCTCTCAGAACTTGCTCTGGGAGGTACGGCAGTAGGTACCGGACTCAATACTCCTAAGGGTTATGACGTCCTCGTAGCTAAAAAGATTGCGGAGATTTCAGGTCTTCCATTTATAACGGGTAAAAATAAATTTGAAGGTCTTGCAGCTCATGATGCCATCGTAGAAGCGCACGGTGCACTCAAAACTGTGGCTGTTTCGTTGATGAAAATAGGCAATGATATCCGAATGCTTGCTTCGGGTCCGAGATGTGGTATCGGAGAGATCTCCATTCCTGAAAACGAACCAGGCTCATCCATCATGCCAGGCAAGGTCAATCCTACACAGTCTGAAGCACTTACTATGGCTATGGCTCAGGTCTTGGGCAATGACGTTGCCATCAATATAGGAGGTATGAGTGGTCATTTTGAACTCAATGTATTCAAGCCGGTCATGATTTACAACTTCTTGATGTCTGCGAATCTTATTGGAGACGCATGTGTAAGTTTTAATGAACACTGTGCAGTAGGTATAGAAGCCAATCTGCCAAGGATCAAGTTTAATCTTGACAATTCTTTGATGCTGGTCACTGCGCTCAATACTAAGATAGGTTATGACAAAGCAGCTGAAATCGCCAAAAAAGCACACAAAGAAGGATTGACATTAAAAGAAGCAGCACTAAAATTGAAGTATCTGACATCAGAGGAATTTGATGCGTGGGTGAAGCCTGAAGATATGATTTAGGTTTTCATTAATCATAATGTTTTAAAGCTCGTAGTGATATCAAAGTCTATGTTTTTTAAAAGTGAAGTCATTTAAAAGATGATGACACTATGACAAAACAAAAATATCGAAATGCCGATAAGACTCAAAGTCTCAAAGGTTCACAAAGAATGCACTATCAAATGTTTAAACTTGGTGATTCTTTATGTTTTTGTGCCTTTGTGGCAAAATAATTCTTTTCGGAGCGGACTCAAAGAGATTTCATCGCAGTTTTTTAGGTATTAGATATTCATTCTTTTAGGTCAACATTTTTTATGATTTTCAAACAAAAAA
>JBATLS010000218.1:0-3673 GCA_049289435.1 Saprospiraceae bacterium
ATTTTATCCAGGAGAAAGATCAAACGCTGATGATATTTGGTACAGAATTATCTGATATCATCACTTACCATCAAATTTCAGGTCTTCAGAATGCAAGTTTTAACATATTGAGCTCCAAAACCGGCAATATCAGTCAGGGAAGAAAAGTCACCACCAGCTTGGCTGATATAGATGAAGATGGCTACTATGAAATCGTGATAGGTAACGAGACTGGGGGCTTGGCATTTTACAATACCACTTACAAGGTGACATCAGTATCATCGACAGCAGAAGAAAACAATGACCGTAAATGGGTTCTTTTTCCTAATCCAGCCAAAAATTCCATCTACATTGGTACTGAAGATGTAAATAATAATGTCAAACTTTATGACATAAACGGCACGTTGATATCCAAGCTGCACATCAATGAGTACAATGACATCTCCGACTTATGTCCAGGAACCTATTTTGTAAAATATTCAACCCAAAACGGTATTTCAACCAAAAAACTAATAATTTTGTAACAAATCACTGAGATGAATGGAAATTAAAGACCTTAAATACCTTCTTGCTTACACCATCCCGTTGACAACTGTGGCGGCGATATACTTTGGTGGATATTATGGTGGATTGACCATATTGGTGGCTTTCGGATTGATACCATTGATGGAAACATTTACCCCTCTGGATACTAACAATCTTTCAGCAGCTGAAGAACGCCAAAAAGATTCCCATCCATTTTTCACCATGATGTTGTATGGAAACGTGATATTGATTTATGCCATTTTGGGGTATTTTATCTACTCTTTATCGACGTACAATCATACTGTCGTAGAAATCACCTTATTGGTCTTGAGTGTAGGCATCATGTTGGGCAGCAATGGTATCAATGTTGCTCATGAACTGGGTCACAAACCAGCAAAGATCTCCAAAATAGCTTCCGCACTCTTATTGTTGCCCAATCTTTATATGCATTTCACTATAGAACACAACTATGGTCATCATCTTAAGGTGGGCACTCCAGAAGATCCTGCAACATCCAGATTAGGGGAGCATCTTTTTGAATTTTGGTGGCGGTCCATATCACAAAGCTATACTTCTGCCTGGGAAATTGAAAGCACCAGATTATCAAAAATTAATAAAAATATTTGGAGTCACCATAACCAACTCATTGTCTTTGGATGCATCCAAACAGGATATATAATAGGTGCAGGTGTGATATTCTCCTGGCTAATAGCTTGGGCTCTTTTCTTGGCCGGGATCGTAGGGATATTGCTATTAGAATCTATCAATTATATAGAACATTATGGTCTTTTGAGAAAAAAATTGCCTAACGGCCGATATGAGCTTGTGGAAAAATTTCACTCCTGGAACTCTGATCACGAAGTAGGGAGAATACTATTGTACGAACTAACCAGACACTCTGACCACCACTATAAAGCCAATAAAAAGTATCAGATACTAAAGCACTACGATGAAAGCCCACAGCTGCCATTTGGATATCCTACCAGCATTATTATTGCGTTGATACCTCCATTGTGGTTCAAGATAATGAATCCGAGAGTAGAGGAGTGGAGACAAACATATCTAAGCTAATCTATCACATTACTATCTGACAATCAATGTAATCACTTAATGCGGAACACCAGACCTCTTACAATTTCAGAACTCCAGACTCCAGTTAAATAAAATAGGCGAAAAATGGCCTTGCAATCTCTGATTGCTAGTATACAACATATTGCATTCGAAGAATGCAATGCCAATACATGGCTAAAACCAGTGGCATTTGAAAAACGTATATTTTTTATGGATTCAAACTACGAGAATTCTGGCATTCTGAATTTAAGACCAAAAAAATAGGTTTGCATACAGAAAAACTACATGCAAACCTATGTCAAAATGAGAGTGATCTCAGATCAATTATTTCTGGCCTAAAGCTTCCAACTTTGCTTTGTACTCTGCTGATTTATCCAGCTTACCATCTCTGGCGTATATTTCCTTAAGGGCGATCATAGTATTCTGATCTTTTGGATCCAACTCTTCAGCTTTTAGAAAAAATGGTAGAGCTTGCAAAAAGATGGCATCCATTTGAGCTTTGATGTCATTGAATTTCTTGGTACCAGCAGAAGAGTAATCATTGCTCAATTCATTCAGCTTTGAGGTCATACTTGCTGCTTTATTATAATACAGTGCGCCCATACTATAGGTTGCATCAAAGTTTTTAGGGTCTTTAGCCAATGATTGAGTGAAGTAATCAAGAGATGAAGCGAAATACTCATCAGCTTTTTCTATGTTTCCTGCAGCTCTTTCTTTTTGATTGAGTTGGTCATAGACATTGCCTAAAGTGGTATATACTGTCAAATTATCCGGCTCTTTTTCTATTGCGGCTTTCAATTTATCGGTAAGTATGTTCAATCTACCCACTTTCAGGTAGTAATTGATCTCTGCAAATAACAATCCATTGTCATCTGGATTTGCCTTACGGCCAGCATCGAGATACTCCATTGCTTTTTCAATATTGGACTCAGAAGCCATATTGAATAATGCTTCATACACCAATGGTTGTGCTTCTCCAGCTATATAAAGTTTTTCGAACAATGGTACTGATTCTGCCTTATAGTCAGAGAAATATGCAGATACAGCGGTATAGAATAACTGATCTTTACCTATGGCTGGATCATCTAATCTACTTTTCTCGCCATTGGCTTTCAGCAATTCTTGCGCCTTCAAAGTAACTTTAAAATTTTTGTATGCTGATCCATAATCTTGATCCTGAAAATAAGTGATGGCAATGTTGTTGGTCAATTCTTCATTGATTTTGATACCTTCCAATGCGTCCTTAGTGTGTGATTTTTTTGCAGCCAAAGTCATCGCTTTATCAAAGGCGTCAATGGCTTCGATACCCGCTGTAGGTGTCAAAAGGTGAAATGAAGAATCAAGAATTTTTCTGTTCATTTCTGCTTTACCTATTTCATTGAATATCTGTCCTTTGGTAATCAATGCTTCTGGGTCTGCACTCGCATCTGCGGCAGAAAATACAGAGTTGATCACCCCCAAGGCTTCTTCTAAAGATGCTTTGTTTGACACGGGATCTGAATAGTATTTGCCAAGTGTTTTATTGGCATTTTTTAAGGACTTCTTGTACTCTTGCGAAGATGCCACAGATACTGACAGAAGTACTAAAAGGGTGCTAAATAAAAATTGTTTCATCGTTAAATGTTAAGTGTTAAAAATAAAGTCAAATATAAAAAATATATTTTTTATCAAATACATTTTCATCATTAAGACGTCATCACTATTCAAAAATCGTTTATTTTTAGTTAAAAAATCTGTCTAATTCGTTAAAAAAGCGTTATTTTTAATAAAATCACTCTTCCTCATCTATCACTTCTTCTCTCCGTATGACTGTCACATCAGCTATGGACTCATTGTCCTGTATCCTGATCACTTTCACACCTTGGGTAGCTCTACCCATCAATCTAATATCAGAAACAGGAGTCCGTATGATAATGCCTTCTTCTGTCGTGATCATCATGTCATCAAACTCACTGACCCATTTGATGGCCACCAGTTTGCCTGTCTTTTCTGTGACATTGATGGTTTTGACCCCTTTTCCACCTCGATTGGTAATTCTGTAATCTTCTATAGGCGAACGTTTTCCATTGCCTTTCTCTGAGACTACAAAAATAGAATA
>JBATLS010000219.1:0-1768 GCA_049289435.1 Saprospiraceae bacterium
GTATGCCTCCGACTTCAGTAACAAAAAAAGACAATTCAACAAATTCAACCGGACCAAAAAAACCATCATAGATGAAACTAAATGATTACAAAATAGCATATGAAGAATCATCAGGACAATTAGGAGATATAAATCGAAACCTAATATATACTGGATTTGGTCTTATCTGGCTTTTTGGTGGCAAAGAAGACGTACTATCAGAATATTTTTTGCCAACGATATTTTTGCTGTTAGCCGCTTTTGTTGATTTGTTGCAGTATGTGCTAAAGACACTAATCTGGTATTTTGAGTTTAGAAAAATTGAAAAATCAAATTCTAAAGACTATGAAACAGATCACCAACATAAAGTTGAATATACCTATCCAATTTGGACAATATTTTGGCTTAAAATAATTTTTGTGATTATAGCTTATATATTGATATTCATATATTTACTAAGTAATTTACATCAATAAATCTGTAAATCTATTAAACATAATGGGCGTGTGACTTTACACAGCCCCTTTTTTATATTCTCTCCATACATCTCAGCAATCATCCCTCAATCCATCACTTTCGACAATACCCAACCCCAAAGCTCCTTCATATCTATATTCTGCATCATCATTTCTTCAATTTATTTTTTAAAAGTAATCCTTTTTCTGTCAGTCTGTATTTTTGGTGGGGGCTGTTAGGGCTATCAGGGTTTGTCATCTCAATCAAGTCATCATTGATGGCTGGTGTAAGGTACAGATCCCTAAAACTCGGTTTATGCTTTAAGTCTAAGGCGCTCATTATTTCTGCACTTTTTAATGGTGTTTCCAGGATCAAGAGAAGATTTCCTACTTGGTCGGTTACTTGATCGGTTACTTGGTCGGTAGGTCTGAAATTCCTGCCTGTTTTCAATGACATAAGTAGTACACTTCCCTTATCGGTCAGTCTGTATTTCTGCTCTGGACTACTTTTACTATCCGGATATAAATAATCTATATACCCATGATCTATAGCGGGTTGTAAGTAATTGGCTATGAAATATGGTCTATGACGTAGCTCTAGTTTGTCCATAAGTTCCTGCCTGCTCATATCGTGGGTCAATACAAAAACCAATCTTTTGACCAGGTCATTTACTTGATCGGTTACTTGGTCGGTTACTTGATCGGTATCATCTCCTGCGACGGGCCTATAAATGGTCAATGCAAAGCCTTCTTCCAGATTGAATAAAGGTTCACGTAGACCAGCTTCTCTGCACAGACGGTAGATCTCACCTGTTCCCGTTCCAAATCTTTCGATATATCCTGCCTGATATAGTGTCTCTGCCAGATGTGGATTTCTAGGATAGGATGCATGATCATATTTTAGTTTTTCCAGTGTCAATTCCATAGGCAACCCTCCCGGATTTGTGATAGATATCCGATCAGAAAAAATCATCACTTGTACACTCCCGGTACTATGATAATCTCTGTGCGCAATGGCATTTACAATAGCTTCAGCTATGACAGGTCTGGGGATTTCGTAATGTATCGGTGCTTGATTTGAAGCTATACGCATCCCCACCCCAACAGCAATTTTGGATAAAACAAAGTCAACTGCCTCGTCCACCTGCGTAAATACATCACCCTTGATGACTCTATGATCCGGTATAGGTTTTGCTACAAAAGTTCCATGGAAATGAGCACATTTCACAACCGCAGGTGCAAAGAATTGCTGGGGATTTTTACCAAAGGCCAAAATAGCACTGTTAGTCACACCTCCCGGTAGCAACAAATTCAGGTGAGACAATACCTTAGCC
>JBATLS010000220.1:0-5706 GCA_049289435.1 Saprospiraceae bacterium
ATATAACGCAGTATAAAATGAAATTTGCCGCTTGCAGACAAATGATGGAATTTTAAACATACTCTAATTAAAATTTTACCAATCGACAGCATTTTTAAATACAGTTTTCTTTTAGTATTTTTGCAGCCATAGAAAAAAAGTGTTTTATGATGGAAGTATGGGAACGTGATTTCGAATGGCTACAAGTCAAACATATCGTCAAAAATGCGATGAAAAAGGACGTATTGCCTGACCTTCAGACAGTATTATTTTTGATTGGTGTACAGGAACTAGGCCGTATCCCAAAAGAGAAATTTACCAAAGAAGAAAAAAGAGACCTTATGCATGTCGCTGTATGTACACTATTGGAAGAAGATGGCTACTTTGTATTTGAAGGCCGAGACCATGACGGATGGCCGCATTGGAAGGAGGTGAAATCTTTTTCTGTCAAAGGTGTGCAGGAGCAGGAAGCATTTTTAGTATCCAGGATCATACACTACTTCAAAAAGTATAATGAAATCAATACCTTTTCTTTAAATTGAATAAAATGAAATTTTATTTATTTGTTCTTTTCGCCATCAGTATCATTGGATGCAAAGATAACGATACAGCTATCATCCAAACAGAATTTGGAGATATGACAGTCCACCTGTTCGACAGCACGCCCAAGCATAAAGCCAACTTCAACAAACTCGTTAGTGAAAAATATTTTGATGGCTTACTATTTCACAGGGTCATGAATGGTTTTATGATACAAGGGGGTGATCCGGATTCAAGAGATGCAGATATGAAAGCACCATTGGGAATGGGGGGTCCGGGATATACGATACCAGCGGAAATAGCTATCCCCCACTTCAAAGGTATGCTCGCTGCTGCCAGACAAGGGGATGCCATCAATCCAAATAAGGAATCATCAGGCTCCCAGTTTTACATAGTACATGGTCGTCCTGTCTCAGACTCAGAGTTGGATATGATGGAGCATTCTAAGGGATTTAAGTATAGTGATGCTCAAAGAGCAAAATATAAAAAATTAGGTGGCACACCTATGCTGGATGGTGATTATACCGTGTTTGGAGAGGTGATTTCAGGACTTGATGTCATAGATAAAATAGCATCGGTAGAAGTCTTACCTACAGAGAGACCTGCCATAGATGTAAAAATGAAAATAAAGCATCCATAATAGTTTGTGTTTCACAATTTATTTGTTGTACCTCAGAAGATATTAAGATTAAACAAAAAAAAATAAAAATGAAATATTCTGTCCTCATAATACTTGGTGCTTTGATGGTAGGATGCTCCTCGCCAAAGTCTATTTTTACATTTGAAAAGAGTAGTAATCATGCACCCACCACGGTCACTTTTGCCAATCAATCCAACAAGGCGACAAGCTACCTGTGGGAATTTGGTGATGGAAGGTCATCTAGTGAAGTAAACCCTCAAACAAGATATATTCATTCAGGCAAATATTCAATCACACTTACTGCTATTAAAAACAAAAAACAACATATGAGCACCCAAGAAATTTTTATCGATCCACCACATGACTGTGTCATCGAAATGCAGACCAGCGCTGGTATGATGACCATAAAACTCTATGATGAGACGCCTCTGCACAGAGATAATTTTATAAAGTTGGCTGAAGAAGGATTTTATGAGGGTACGCTCTTTCACAGAGTCATCAAAGGTTTTATGATACAGGGTGGTGATCCGGATTCCAAAGGTGCCCCAGCGGGCAAGAGGTTGGGCGTAGGTGGTCCGGGCTATACTGTACCTGCCGAATTTGTAGATACTCTGATTCATATCAAAGGAGCATTGGCTGCTGCAAGACAAGGGGATGGAGTCAATCCACTGAAAGCCTCGTCGGGATCTCAATTTTATATCGTCCAGGGTAGGCCCGTCCCTCTCAATCAACTAGATGCCCTCGAGATGCAAAAAGGAATCAAATATACAGAGCAAGCAAGGAAAGTGCTTACGACCGATGGTGGCACTCCTTTTTTGGATAAAGATTATACCGTTTTCGGCAAAATCATCAAAGGAATGGAAATCATAGATGCCATAGGAGAATCTCAAACAGATGGTGCAGACAGACCCGCTACCGATGTAAAGATAATCAGCGTCAAAATCATCAAATAAATAAAACCTAATAACAAAATGGAAATTCTGGGCATAGATGTAGGAGGCACTGGTATCAAAGCCAATATAGTCGATATCGAAAAAGGGGAATATGTGAGTGAAAAATTTAAAATAAAAACACCCTCACCCTCCACTCCTGAGGCTGTCATCGAATGCTTGAAACTTGCAGCTGATAATTTCAACTGGAAGGGACCAAATAATAAAATAGGTATAGGATTTCCAGCGGTGATCAAAAATGGGATATCTCTTACAGCTAGTAATATAGACGCACAGTTTATAAATTACAACATAGATCAGGAGTTTAGCAAAGCACTTGGATGTGATGTCAGGGTTTTCAATGATGCAGATGCTGCCGGGATTGCAGAGATGACATATGGCAAAGGTAAAGGTGTAAAAGGCGTAGTCATATTCATCACGTTGGGCACAGGCATAGGTTCTGCAGTATTTTTTAATGGCAAACTGCTTCCCAATACCGAATTGGGTCATCTGAAATACAAAAAGTCCGTTTTTGAGAAGTATGCTTCCAATAGTGCCCGAGAACTAAAACACATGAGTTGGCGAAAATGGGGTAAAGAATTGAGTGTGTATCTCAATCATCTCGATCTATTGCTCAGTCCTGAACTCATCTTGATAGGTGGTGGAGTGAGTAAATACTTTGATCAGTATAGCAAACATCTGGATATAAAAGTACCGGTAGAAATGGCATTACTACAGAATGATGCAGGAATAATAGGTGCAGCGATGGGTGCATTGTGATAAGATTACGTATCGCATAAATACAACATATGTCAGTATTCCGCAAGTTCAACAAGATGTTAAAGACGGATGACGCTACTGGTTTTGGGACATACAGCAGGGACAATACTGGACGATATTATGATCAAAATGGGTTGCCCAATGTCCGGAAGATAGGGCTGGGAGTTTTGGACTCTTTGAGTTGGTATCATACTATGATCAATATGCCCAACCGATATTTTCTGGCACTCATTTTTGCAGGATATCTTGGTATAAACCTGATCTTTACAGCCATATATGCGATCATCGGTATAGAATACTTAGTGGGAGTCAATCAAGGTACTTGGTTTGATGATTTCATGGAGATGTTTTTCTTCTCTACGCAGACATTTACCACGGTAGGGTATGGTCGGATCAGTCCGGTGGGTTTGTTGACAAGTAGCGTAGCTACCTTTGAAGCATTCATTGGGTTATTGAGTTTTGCGATTGCTACAGGATTGTTTTATGGGAGATTTTCACGGCCTCAAGCCCACCTTAGATTTAGCAAGAATGCATTGATTAGTCCTTTTTTGACAGGCAAGGCTTTGATGTTTAGATTGGCACCTTATAAAAATAATTACCTTTCGGATGTAGAAGTCAAACTTACATTGGCTGTTAAAGAAGAAGAAGAAGAAGGCATCTGGAAAAATAAATTCTACCCGTTGCAAACCCAGATCAGTAAGATAAATATGTTGATACTTAGCTGGACAGTGGTACATCCAATCGATGACAAAAGTCCACTTTACGGCCTGACTCAAGAAGAAATCAAAGCATCTTCGATGGAGTTGTTGGTATTTGTCAGAGGATTTGATGAAGCATATTCCAATAATGTGGTCACGCGTACATCGTACACCAATCAAGAAATTATTACTCACGCCAAATTTAAAATCATGCACGGCCCTGACCACGAAAATTTTGGAACGATTCTCGATTTTGACCTTCTTAATGAATGGGATGATTTAAGAGGCTCAAGTCCTATACATGATTAAACCATGCAAAATATTAGCAAAGTAGTTTAACTTTTTTCTAAGGATTGCTTAACTTTGAATCTTAAATTTGGTTCATCTGGAAACTGTTTATTTTGAACGATTCATCAAAGATGCTTTTCATTGAAAACGACTATTAAAATATTCATTCTTTTACTTACAATCGCTTCCTATGTCATTGCCCAACAGGGCAATGTTTTCAGGTATTTGACCAAAAAAGATGGATTGTCCCAGATGGCCGTTTTTGCTATTGCCCAAGATAAATCAGGCTTCATTTGGTTTGGTACAAGAGATGGATTGAATAAGTATGACGGGTATCAATTTAAAGTATATAACAATTCCATTGATGCAAATAGTTTGGTTTCTAACGATGTAAGAGTCATTTATATGGATGATGACACAGGCGATCTTTGGATAGGTACGACTGATGGGCTGTCAAGATATAGATCTAAAACCGATGATTTTGAAAATTACAAATATTCTATTGACTCCAAAAGCATCACTTCCAATGAAATTTTATCCATATTTAAAGACAATAAAAAAAGACTTTGGGTAGGCACAAGCGAAGGGCTCAACCTTTATCATTCAGAAACCAATAGTTTTAAACGGTGGATGAATAGTCATAAACCTGATGATCAGTTTTATAAATTGCACATTGAATCTATTATCCAGGATCAAGATGATATCATTTGGTTAGGGACTGATCGTGGACTTTACTATATTGATGAAAAAAATGGATTTAAGTTTATCCGAAAAGATGGAAAAGGTGAAGGTTTAGTTTTGACAAATGACATAGTCAAGACTTTGCTGATCGATACTTTGGGGAATATGTGGATTGGAAATTATGAAGGAGGACTCCACTATTGGGACAGAAAGTCAAGGAAAACCATTTCATTTCAGCATATTAAAAATCAACCTAATAGTCTAAGCAATAATAGCGTCAGGGCATTGGCTTTTGACCAAAAAGGCCACTTATGGATAGGTACTTTTGATGGTCTCAATATTTACGATCCAAAAACTCAATCTTTTGAGATATTTAAAAAGACCAATATTGGAGCATTGGGATTGTCAGATGCATCCGTTAAATCGATTTATCGAGACAACAGGGGGGGGATGTGGGTTGGTACGTATTATGGTGGTGTAAATCATACTGATCCAAATTATCATCGATTCCAAAATTTTATTCATTCTCCATATAATGAAGGTTTAAGTGCAGACGTGGTCAGTTCATTTGTAGAAGATCCCTACGGCAATCTTTGGATCGGAACTGAAGGCGGTGGATTAAATTTTTTTAATGCCAAGACGGGTAAATATACTTCCTATAAATCACAGGCTGAAATACCAAATGCCATTAGTGGTAATAACGTAAAGCAGCTTCTCTTGGATGGAGACAACCTTTGGATTGGCACTTTCAGTCAGGGACTCAATCTTTTCAACCTAAAGACGAGAACTTTTGAACATTTCAAATCGACTTCTGAAAGCAAAAATGGCCTGACGGACAACAATGTTTACGGCCTGTATAAGAACGGGGATGATCTATGGATACTCACTTATGGTGGTGGATTGGTCATATATAACCTGAAAAGTAAAATATTTTCATCGTATAGGAGTAATATCAACGATAAGAAATCATTAAGTTCAGATCTATGTAGAGTCATTTTGAATACCAGGAATGGTAATCTGTGGATAGGAACAGAAAATGGCATCAATAAGGTCGTCAAAGATGCATCAGGCAGGCCAATTTCTTTTTCATCTTATCTGGAGAATGAAAAAGTTTATACCCTCTTTGAAGATGGCAGTGGTAAATTGTGGGTGGGTACCATAAGTAATGGAT
>JBATLS010000221.1:0-4461 GCA_049289435.1 Saprospiraceae bacterium
TATGCAGTATATTTATAGGGGGAAACAAAAAGGCGGCCAAGGGAGGCCTACAAAATATGCCGGCAAAGTCAACCTAAAGAATATAGACAAACGTAGATTTAAACAAGTGGAAGCTACCGACGAATTAAGAATCTATGAATGTACAGTATATAGTGTAATGCTCAAAAACAATATCAAAGTGGCGTTTGTAGAATTTTTAAATAAAACAGGACAAGTCCAAACCAGTAAAATTTTCATGAGTACAAACCTAAGTCGGGACGCAAAGACGTTGGTGAAATATTACAGAGCTCGTTATCAAATGGAGTTTAATTTCAGAGATGCAAAACAGCATACAGGTCTATCTCAATGTCAGGCCAGAGATAAAGAAAAGTTAGACTTCCACTTCAACGCATCATTGACCAGTGTAAATATAGCCAAAGCAATATCAAGACAAGGAACAAATAATACTCAGCCAGTAGCCATATCAATCGAAGACATAAAGACAGAACTTTCAAATAAATTGTTGCTTGATTTATTTTTATCAAACTTTGAAATTTCAGCACACTTGATAAAAAATAAACTGCTCATTGCTAAAATCCTTAGTTTTGGCAAAAAAGCAGCTTAATTTTATAGCGAACCATTGTAATATTAAGCGTCTGAAATTGTACTTTTATTATTTTATTCACATCAATTTAATTGATACAAAATGTTAAGACTAATATTATTGACTTTATTCTTTAGCCATACTAATTTTTCAGAAAGTTTTGGCCAACAAATAAGCTCACCCCTGGAGTCATCATTTCAGACATATCTGCAAATGAAAAATGATACTAAGTACAAACTTGAGTGGGTATCATTGGGGCCTACTATCAATTCTGCCAGAGCAGATGTAGTACAAGTAGATGAGAAACACCCAGGTACGATGTACGTAGGATTTGGTTCAGGCGGATTGTGGGAAACAACCAATAATGGTATTAGTTGGAGTTGTATCTTTGAGGAGCAAGCATCTTTAGGGATTGGAGACGTAGAGATAGCACCATCCAATTCTGAAATCATATATATTGGTACTGGAGAAAATCTAAAAAAACCGAGAAACTTTACACTTCCCGGCACAGGAATGTATAGGTCTGCCGATGCTGGAAAATCATGGACACACATTGGACTGGAAGATTCATGGTCGATTGCAGAAATAGCTGTGCACCCTCGAAATCCAGATATTGTATTGGTAGCTGTGTTGGGTCATTTATGGTCAAAAAATAAAAATCGTTGTCTATATCGCACTATCAATGGGGGCAAAACATGGGAGCAGGTGTTGTTTGTCAATGATTCAACGGGAGCAAATGATGTGGTCATCTCACCTACAATCCCAAATATAATGTATGCTTCTACCTGGGAAGTATATCCTGGTATCAGTGGTGCCAATAGTGGAATTCATAGAAGTACAGATGGTGGGAAAACCTGGAAGGCATGTACTAAAGGCTTACCTTCAGGTCCTTTGGTGGGACGTATAGGACTTTCTGTTTCGCATACAAACTCATTAAAAGCGTACGCATTGATTGACAATCTCAATAATGCCAAAGGTGAAGCCGCGGAGTTGTACAAAACTACAGATGGAGGATTGACCTGGGTCAAAACACACAAGAACCCTTTATATATTTTTTCTGTCATAGGTTGGTATTTTACAGATGTGTATGTCAACCCTGTGGATGATGAAGAAGTGTATTGTCTCGGAGTCCGATTGGCCAGAAGCTCAGATGGTGGCAAGACATTTTCGCTCATTGGCGGTGACGTGACACGTGCTACTCCCAGTGTTGCAAAGGGATTTCATCTGGATCAATGCGAACTATGGATCAACCCCAAAAATCCAAACCATCTGGCTGCAGGAAATGATGGTGGTTTCTATGTGAGTTATGACAAGGGACTATCCTGGTTTCATTACAATAATATACCCGTAGGGGAATTTTATGACATCACGATTGATCAAAAAAATTATATCATTTATGGCGGAACACAAGACAATGCCACGGTAAGCGGTACAGCATCAGAAATCAAACCCAATTACCCAGATACATGGAAGTATGTGTGGATTGATCCTTGGGACGGTGGCGATGGGTGCGTATCCCAAGTGGATCCAGAGGATGATCATACTGTATATTATAGTATGCAGCACGGTCATGCCGTCCGTTATGATACAAAGATGGATACCACGTATGTGATTCAACCTAAATTGCCCGAGACCTACAGTGATACTTTGGTTTTTAATTATGTTACCCCATACTTTATTTCACCACATCAAAGTAAAACGCTTTATCACGCAGGCAATTTTGTTTTTAAATCGACTGACCGAGGCGACCATTGGGAGGTCATTAGTCCAAACTTAAGTGCTTCGTCAGACAAAGGCAAAAAATCATTTGCCATTGGAGCACTGGCAGAGTCCGGATTGCAGACAGGATTACTTTATGCAGGCACAGATAAGGGGGCATTTTGGACGACTCATGATGATGGTCAACTGTGGGAAGAGAATTCTACAGGTCTTTCTAATAATTATATAAGGAGTATTTGCCCTTCTCGTTTTTCCAAAAGCAGAGTGTATTTAGCTATGACGGGTATCAATTATGATGACTTACAAAGTTATCTATATATGTCAGATGATTTTGGTAAACATTGGAGAAATATAGCCAAAGGTTTACCAAATGAGCCTGTAAATGTAATCATCGAAGACCCAATTTTTGAAAATATATTGTACACAGGATGCTTTCGTGGAGTATATATCACTTTTGATCGCGGCACATCTTGGTCATATCTTGGGAAAAACATGCCAGGCACTGCCATTGCTGATCTGGAAATTCATGAGGAGAAGATGGATTTAGTTGCAGCTACACATGGAAGAGGAATATATAAAATGAACCTGCGACCATTACATGAAATGTTTCAAAAAGGCTTACATCAAAATCAGGATCATTTGTTTTCAATACCATTAGTTTACAGACCCTGGCACAATTCAGCAGGTGGAGAGCCTGATTATCGAACAGCCGAAAGGGCAGATATTACATTTTGGCTTAACCAATCAAAAGAGGCTGTACTATCCATACTAGACAAAGATAGGAAAGTTGTATGGTCTCAAAGGATTCTTGGAAATGAAGGACTCAATCATTTTCGATGGGATTTAGTGATCAAGAGAGAGCAAAGCAATAAACCCTATTTTGTACATTATGAAAGATTTATCCAGGCTGGCGAATATTTGGTGGAACTTTCTTCTACTGATCAAAAGCTGGAGCAGGTATTCATCGTAAAAAATAGTGAGTCACCATACAAAAAATGAAAATTGACTTAGTACAGAGGTTTTTAATCAGGTATTTAGATATCCTTAATCTGAATTTTCCATAGTGTTTGTGTTATTATATCCTTAATGAATATATTTTTTACAAAGGGGATTTTTTTTTTAAAAATCATATATTTTACATGATTGACTGATAACGAATAAGTTAGAAACTAATATCATAAATACGAAGCACCAAAACATAGATTATCCCACCTGCCGCACAAAAAAAGGCAATAAAAAAGTTATGATAAGAGTAGAATAGTATTACCTTTGCGGCCCGTAAAGATGGGAGTTGAGTAATTGGAGATATTGGAGAAATAGGAGTGATGGAGACAAAAAGAAAAAAAATTCTTTGAGTTAAAGTTGCGGGAGAATAAAAAGCATTGTATCTTTGCGCCCCGTTTAGAAATGTAGGAAGGAGGAGAGAGAAGATTTGTGGTATAAAAAAGCGGGAAGAGGAGTAAGATTGTAAACAGTTACACATCTGAAAGAATTAAGAAATGATAAAGTATGATCTGGAATATCTTGGAAGAGAAAACTTGGAAGAGAACACTTGGAAGAGAACACTTGGAAGAGAACACTTGGAAGAGATGATGAAGGGATTATATATAAAGAAAAAGTTCATTGACACGGTTGGAGCATAAGTACTTAATTAAAAACTAAGAGACTAGGAAATAAGGAGAAGTAACCTTTTAAAAAAATATTTAAAAAAGCGATTTCTTTAATAAAAAAGAGAGAGCCAAC
Source organism: Saprospiraceae bacterium (assembly GCA_049289435.1). Taxonomy (GTDB): domain Bacteria; phylum Bacteroidota; class Bacteroidia; order Chitinophagales; family Saprospiraceae; genus OLB9. The sequence goes on from JBATLS010000221.1 coordinate 4,046, forward strand.
AAGGATTATACTATGGAGAGTTTGATCCTGGCTCAGGATGAACGCTAGCGGGAGGCCTAATACATGCAAGTCGAGCGGTAGAGACCCTTCGGGGTTTTGAGAGCGGCGCACGGGTGAGTAACGCGTACATGACCTACCTTTAAGACTGGGATAGCCCTGGGAAACTGGGATTAATACCGGATGTGATAATAGATATAGATATTTATTATTAAAGCTGAGGCGCTTAGAGATGGATGTGCGTCTGATTAGCTAGTTGGTAGGGTAACGGCCTACCAAGGCGACGATCAGTAGGGGGCGTGAGAGCGTGACCCCCCACACGGGTACTGAGACACGGACCCGACTCCTACGGGAGGCAGCAGTAAGGAATATTGGTCAATGGACGAAAGTCTGAACCAGCCATCCCGCGTGCAGGATGA
>JBATLS010000222.1:0-2098 GCA_049289435.1 Saprospiraceae bacterium
GTTTTTGTTGATATATTGCTTGTAGATGTCCATGGTAAATATCGTAGAAGTAGAATTGAGCATAGATGCCAAAGATGACACTATCGCTGCAGCCAAAGCTGCAAAAGCAACACCTTTGAGACCTGTAGGTAAAAATTGCAACAACCAGGGATAAGCTTTATCGGCTTGAGCTGAGGTAGGCATACTCAACTGACCAGCTTCGCCCAATCCAGCCATAATGGTCGGATCATTTACCATGACAAAAGCAGCTATACCCGGGACAACCACTATCAAAGGTATTATTATTTTCAGTCCAGCTGCCAAAAGAATTCCTTTTTGAGCTTCTTTGATCGACTTAGCGGCCAATGTTCGTTGTATGATATATTGGTTAAATCCCCAGTAATATATGTTGGCCACCCACAATCCTCCTATCAAAACCCAAATGCCTGGGAGGTTAAAATAATTGTTATTCACACTTCCATCGCTATTAAACTCCTCCAGGATCATGTGAAATTTTTCAGGTGCGGCAGTGACTACTTTAGTAAAACCAGCAAACATGCCTTCACCGCCAGATACTGTGTTAAGTGCCAAATAGGTGGTCGCCAATCCACCCAACACCAAAAATATGACTTGGATCACATCAGTCCAGGCTACTGCAGACAATCCTCCATACAGTGAATAAGCAGCAGCAAAGAGAGCAAGTCCTATGATTGCATATATCATGTCCACGCCCATGATGGTCTCAATGGCCAAACCGCCTAAATAAAGGACGGTTGCTAAATTTACAAAAACATACAATGCTATCCAAAATACTGCAAGAATGGTCTTTAGATTGGTTGAAAATCTCTTTTCGACAAACTCGGGTATGGTATAAAGTCCCTTTTCGATGAATATTGGAAGGAAGTATTTTCCTACAATCAGTAAGGTAATTGCTGCCATCCATTCGTAAGAAGCTATCGCAAGACCTAATGCAAATCCGGAACCCGACATCCCAATAAATTGCTCCGCCGAAATATTTGCAGCTATCAATGATGCACCAATGGCCCACCAGGGTAAGGATTTACTCGCTAAAAAGTAATCTTCGGCATTCTTTTGATGGCCTTCTTTGTCGCGGGATACCCACAAACCTACCCCTAAAATCAATGCAGCATACGCTACAAATACTGCGTAATCCCAAAACCCAAATCCATTTGTCATATTTCGTGTGTTAGTTGGTTAAGTTACATTTAAAATTACAGCATTATTCTCATCAGGATAATACAAGGCACAATATGAGATTTTTCATTATTATAAACAACATTCGTAGATATTAACATAAATCTTTGATCATTTGGACAGCGATCTCGGCGGTGATATCCCTCTGTGGAGATCCAAACATTTCGTACCCCACCATAAATTTCTTGACACTTGCACTCCTTAATAGCGGTGGGTAAAAACTCATATGCCAATGCCAATGATCATTGTTTTCGCCATTAGTCGGCGATTGGTGTATGCCACTGGAGTATGGAAAAGACACATTGAACAGCCGATCGTAGGCTTTTGTCAGTACAGAAATGGCTTCTGAAAATAACCTTGACTCAGGTTCGCTCATATATGAAATATTTGGTTGCCATGTTTTGGGAACTATCATAGTTTCAAATGGCCACACTGCCCAAAAAGGTACTATAACTACAAAACTCTCATTCTCAAATACGATCCGCTCCTGCAGTTTTAATTCCTGAGATAAATAATCTCCCAAAAGACTACTTTGGCGCATTTGATGATAATTTCGTTGATGGGTATCCTTCTTTTCTACTTCATTGGGAAGGGTGGATTGACTCCATATTTGTCCATGAGGATGGGGATTGCTACATCCCATTACTGCTCCTTTGTTTTCAAATATCTGAACGTAATTGATATCAGTCATCCCACCGAGAGCACTGTATTCTTTCTGCCAGGCGAGGACTACTTTTTGGATATCTTCTATACTCATTTCTGCCAAACTCTTGGAATGATCTGGACTAAAGCATATTACTTTACAGATCCCTTGTTCGCTCTGCGCCTCCAATAAGCCATCATGTACAGTAAAAACTTTGGAATCTTTTTGCAAGGCTCCAAAGTCATTGGTAAATAGAAAAAC
>JBATLS010000223.1:0-4451 GCA_049289435.1 Saprospiraceae bacterium
GGGTGATGCTTGTACCGATGATCAGTAAGGAGTTGAAATAAAATAATGGAGGGATATTGATGGGAGCTATGCCGTGCTGGACTCTATTGTATATATATGCCCCAGTAAACCCAAGAAATAGAGATGATATCCCTACAATGATCAATGTGAGGATAACATAATGTGGATGTACTAGATATTTTCTATTGGGTATCATAATGCGATAACTACGATAAACCAAGAGAACATCGTATTGTTTATGAGTTTGGTTTGATATTATGAACTTTCGACATTTTATGTGAAATTTATGTGTCTTTTTCAGTACCTTAGCGTCACGAATACACATACCATCGCCTGAGAATAATTTAAGTCATGATCAACTTTCGATATTTTTTTATAATCATGTGTGTTATTTTTACACATGGGTTCTTATTCGGTCAAAATGCATTGGTGGGCACTGGTTTTAGCAGTGGTTGGGGAGGAAGCAATTGTGGACCAAATACTGGCAATACCAATTTTAGTTATTTAGGTGCAAATGCAGGATCGAGTTATGGGGGGATATTTAGTGCCACTGGTACAGGCAATCGATATTTTAGGTTTGGGATAGACTGGTCGGGAACTACGGCACACAGGACCATCACTTTAGGAAATGATACTCAGATTAACCCCGGTATCACTTACCAATTGAATAGCAGCTGTACTACCTCTGGTGCGATGTTTGTCAATGTTGCGGACACCAACCACAAATATGTGTTCAAGACAAGTCAGGCAAATAGCAATCCTGAAGGAAGATTTGTCTATTTCAAGGTAGAAGGTACTGTCCAAACAGTCACCAAGGTACTCCAGTCACCATCACAACAATCGGTAACGTCTGCAACTCCGGTGATCATCACAGCAATTTCCAGCGGAGACTTACCCATAGGTCAAGGCATATATTTAAGATACACTACCAATCAATGGAGTAGTTCTACCACCATACCTATGACAGGAATAGAGGGACGATACCTCGGTGAGATACCACAGCAGACAGTTGGCACCAATGTATCTTATTATATCTTTACATCAGGTGCTGGATTGACTATATCCCATGCTGATGCTGATTTTTATACCATCAATTCAAATACAAATTTAGGAAGTAATTTTAATTACTCTGTGGTGAGCACTCCAAAAGTGATAGTGACTCCATCATACCCCAATGATGGGCAGTCAGTCATTATTTCTTTTGATGCCACAGGTACAGCACTTGCAGGGGCTTCCAAAGTTTATCTGCATTCTGGATTGTCTTCTACAGCGACATCTCCTGCGTCTTTTGGTCATACCATAGGTCATTGGGGGCTAGATGATGGCATAGGGAAGATGACATCTACGGGGACGAATACATGGAGCATAACATTAAGCCCAAGTTTGAGAACAGTCTATAATATACCAACTACAAGGGACATATTTGGCCTCAATTTTCTGTTCAGAAACGCAGATGGCATCTTGAAGGAAGATAACGGAGGAGCTAACTTTTTTAATGCAGTCGATCCTGGCAGTTATTTTACCATCACAGATCCAGCTAATTCTATAAACTTATTGCCTGTCAATCAGCCTTATACACACAAAGCTGCCGCCAATTCTGTCGCCGTTTCCTGGCAGTTGGACGAGATTGACCCTATCTCAGACAATTTTGTTGCGGCTGTTCAATCCTTTGGGTCAGTTCAAACTATCAACCATACTTTAACACTGACTAGCCCAATCACTAAAAAATTTAGACTCTCAGCCACTTTTGCCGGAAACATCACCAAGCAGAAGACATTTACTCTACAAGGATTTAATCCTGTGACCATCATGCCGCGTCCATCAAACGTAAGATTGGGTGTAAATTATCACGCCAATGACTCTACAAAAGCCACTTTGGTCCTCCATGCACCTACTTTTACAAATTTCCTAAGCGGGCTGGGGCAAATCACCGGCACCAATCCCACTACTCCAAAAAAAGTAGTTTATGTGGTGGGAGATTTTAATGGGTGGTCACCACAGGAAGATTACAAAATGTTTAGAGATACGGGCACCGTTGCCCAAAAAGGGGATTATTGGTGGATTGAATTAAACAATCTGATTCCGGGACAAGAATATGTGTTTCAATATCTGATAGATGGAGATGTCCAAGTGGCAGACCCATATACTCACAAAGTGTCCGATCTGGATGATGGTCAAATTAATCCTGATGTTTACCCCAATCTAATTCAATATAGAGCACAAGCTTCTGATAGAGCCTCTGTCTTGCAAACTCAACAACAAACATATATATGGAAAGCCTCCACTTTTAATAAGCCAACACCAGATAAATTAAACATCTACGAAATGCACTTCAGGGATTTTACGGAAGAAGGTACCTATCTGGCAGCAATAGATCGATTGGACTACATCCAGGGTTTGGGTGTTAATGCTATACATGTGATGCCGGTATCTGAGTTTGAAGGAAATACAAGTTGGGGGTACAATCCCAATTTCTACTTTGCAGCTGATAAAGCCTATGGCACTCCTCAGGATCTCAAGAGATTTATAGACGAATGTCACAAAAGAAAAATTCAGGTATTCAACGATCTGGTATTGAACCATGCATTTTATTCTAATGTCATGGCTCGTATGTACTGGAATGAGTCATTGACTCGCCCTGCCGATGACAATCCATGGTTTAATCCGGAGCACAAGATGGTAAGAAACCCTGCGGGTCACTGGGGTGCTGACTGGAATCACGAGAGTGAACATACCCAAGCGATGGTTGATTCTATCCTAGGTCATTGGCTGAAAGAATTTAATTTTGATGGGTTTAGATTTGATTTTACCAAAGGTTTTGGCCAGACCGATCCCAATGACTTCCCATTTGGAGATGATTGGGCAAGCGCTACCAATCAAGCTCGCATAGAACTACTCAAAAGGATGGTCAGCCGTATGTGGTCGAATTACCCAGATTCGGTGGCTATTTTTGAACATTTGGCCAATTCAAGTGAAGATAAAGCATTGGCTGATTTTGGTATTTTGATGTGGAGTGGGGTAGGTCACCACAACGATATCAAAAGGTTTATCCTTGGATACGATGCGGATAATCCAAATATTTATGATTCAGGGGTATATGATGCTACTGGTAGGGATTTTAATTTAGCCAATTGGATGAGCTATGGTGAAAGCCATGACGAAGAGAGATTGGCCTATGAAGTCAAAAACTATTTCAATTGGGCAGGGTACTCAGGCCCAAAAGCAAATGCTTCAGACTCCCTTGCGGCCATCGTCGATCGATTGAAAATAGGTGCGGCCTTCAATTTTCTGCTCAGAGGTCCTCGCATGATCTGGCAGTTTCAGGAGTTGGGGTATGATTATAGTATCAATTACAACGGTAGAGTGGGAGAGAAGCCTGTCAGATGGGATTATTTGGACAATACCAAAAGAAAGGAACTTTATACATTGATATCCAGAATATTAAAAATAAGAAATAAAAATAATATATATGGCACTACTGTGGATTATGGAAATATAGGACTGGGTGCAAACAATATTGCTCAACCAAGAGTGATGCGACTGTCAGCCCCTGATGATAAACACGTCATTGTAGTAGCCAATTTGGATCCGGCAGCTTCGCACGATGCCTTACCTCTCTTTGATGTGACTGGCACATGGTATAAGTACAATGGTAATATAGACGAATCACCATATGAAGTGACCTCAATGAATCAAAATGGTACATATCTCTTACAGCGATCAGAGACTATGGTATTTACCAATTTTAAGATAGACGATTGTACTGACGTGCGATCTACAGCAGACAGTGGACTTTACACTTTGCGTAATGCTATCGCTTGCGCCCCAAATAATGGAATAGTTCAGATAGAGTACCCGGTCTATGATCAAACCATCCAGTTGTCGTCTCCATTGGTAATCGACAAAAATATCACTATCAATGGCTTTTTTAATCAAAAAATATCATTGAATACTTCTGTGGGTACTGGAGCCATCTTCAGCATAGCACCCAATACCTCTGTGACCATCAACGGGCTAAATATACTTTGTAACCAGGGTGGTACTGACGGAAGATGTATCATCAATGAAGGCCAATTGGTACTGGATAATATAACTATGTTCGACCCAACAAATAATGGTAATGGTTCGATTATTAACAATGATGGACAAATCATCATTAAAAACAATGTTGTGGTAAAGAAGTAATCATAGAAATTATTTGGTTGAACTTTAAAGACTTATTAGATTTGCAGTAAAAGAAGTCTTATGAAAATAATATGTATAGGTCGCAATTACATAGACCATGCCAAAGAGTTGAACAATCCGATACCCAAGGACCCTATGATATTTATGAAACCATCTACAGCATTGCTGACAGAAGGCAAGCCATTCTATCATCCGGATTTTAGCTCAAATATCCACTACGAACTGGAGGTAGTGCTCAAAATATGTAAAAATGGCAAGGCAGTAGA
>JBATLS010000224.1:0-1835 GCA_049289435.1 Saprospiraceae bacterium
GGGTTTATATCAATAAATTAGGTATAAATTTTACATTTATTCTTAGAGCTAATAGTCACCTAAGAAGATCTCTGAGCTATAGCATGATATCTTTTGACATGGGGACCTAAGAAAATGCGCGCATACATTCGTATCAAAGCAATACCCGAAACGACAAACCCCAAAGCCAAATAAAACGCCAAAAATACCTGGTCATAATCAATGTGTGAAAACAGGATGTCCTCTCCAATAAATGTTGATGTGATAGGAAATCCTGCGAGTCCCAGACAAGCAATCAAAAAGGTGGCTGCCATTTTGGGATACTCAAATGAATGACCTTGAAATCTATTGAGATCAACATCATTTTCTAATTGTTTCAATTTCCACAATACGACATAACCTAAACTACCGCAGATAAGCACTCCCGCTAAATAAAAAATAATTTCGTACATCGTCAATCTATCGTTGAACGAAATGGCCAGGATGACCCAGAAATGATTCATGATGATGAGCGTCCAAACTACAAATACATTTTTACGACCAGCATATGCTCTAAATACCAACAATAGCCCGATAAAAGCAAATATTTCTGGGAGAATGTCCACGATAAAAGGCGGAAGATCATTTCTGTACAATAGTACTACACATCCAAGAGAGAGCGTAGAAATAGTGATATAATTCAGGTTTTTGTTATTGATAAATCTGAGAAGTTCGCCCATTTTTTTTAACGGTTTCCATAACATCTTATCTAACAACTCATCCATGTTGTACTCCTTGATACTTAATAGAAAAAGCGTGTATTCGAGTTTTTTGGAAAATTTTGTTTCTATGGTGTGATGTTTAGGCTCAAAGTGGTAAAACTGCTCTCTGATAAGGTAACTAACAGCCGACGGAGACACCAAAAGTTGATAGGTTCTCAAAAATGCATTGCCCGCAAAGTGGAAAAGAGCCAACGTTTCAAATCCAAGTGCCAATTCAAAAAATATCAGACCAATCTGGGCTACTGACGCATAAGCAATCTGACTTTTGACAGAAGATTGCACCCTTCCAATAGAAGCACCAATGGCAGCTGATACCAAGCCTACTGAGCCAATAAATATCCGTGCCAAGATCTGTGGCTCCCAAAATGGCATGGTACGCAATAAGAGGAAAACACCTAGATGAACTGATAGAGAACCGTAAAAAATAGCGCTCGATGGGGTGGGACCTTCCATAGCACGAGGCAACCATGATGAAAATGGAAATTGAGCAGATTTGGCACAAGCCGCAGTCAATATCATCAAAGATATAAATATACCAAAAAATGAGTGCCCTTCCAGATGGTGGTGCACCAGTTCGAAATTATGTAATTTATCGAAAGTGATGTTTTCATGCCAGAGATGATGACTGGCCCACATCGCCAATATGATACCCACATCTCCTATTCTGTATATGGAAAATACCTTATAGGCATTTTTTACAGGCAGGTATCTATCCCGATAAAATGCTACAAGTAAAAACGATGTTAAGCCTAATATTTCCCAACCTATAAATAAAGTCTCCAGATTGCCTGCAAACACGGCTAAATTGAATCCAGCATAAAACAATAAAATAGTATAAAAAAATCTCTTGTACCCCGACTCGCGATGCAGATATATCCTGCTATATGTAGTCACTAAAAATGTGAGCATGGACCCTACCAAACAATAGACAGCAGTCACCGTATCAAAGTAGAAGTCAATATAAAAGTTCATATCTGAGCTCTCGTATATGGAGATCTCTTTCAGATTTATAATGGGAGCACCCACATAAATCCAATAGCCGATGTATCCTAAGATGGTAAAAAAATGAATACCTACCATTCCAAAAGCCAACCC
>JBATLS010000225.1:0-3421 GCA_049289435.1 Saprospiraceae bacterium
ATCTTCAGCTTTTTTCTTGTCCATTCCCGATAGCTATCGGGATCACTATGAACTTCAAAAAATGCTTTGATCTGTATTCCAAGCACTTACAAATCATTTTAACATATGTTTTTAAATCACTTCATTAGCTAAAGCTAGTGGCAATTGAAAAAAGATTCATTTCTAAAGGTTTTAATGTGAGATGTCTGGTATTCTGATGTTAGAAATCGACTCATCACTATTTTGGAAATAGCGCAATGTAGTGGTCTTCTTTAGCTCTCATTGCATCTATCTGCTCTGGTAACTTATCACCATAGCCCATGAGATGTAGCAATCCATGTGCCATCACCCTTCTCAATTCGTCGGTAAATGTGACCCCATAATCTACAGCATTCTCGGTGATGCGATCTATTGAGATGTACATATCGCTCTCAATATCATCCAACTCTTTGTAAGGAAATGTAATGATGTCGGTATAGTAATCATGACCCAGGTATTTGTTGTTGATTTCCAGCAGATATTCGTCAGAGCAAAATATGTAATTTATACTGGAGATTGATCTTTGTTCAGCAATCGAGATATCATATATCCAAGTCCGATATATTTCTTCAGTATCTGGAAATGGGTGCTTCGCATCATCCAGAACGTGAAAGGTGATATCTGTGCGCATTGTTGGATTGGAAGAAATGGAGTCTATGCCAATTGGTTTTTTATCTCAAAGTACATTTCTACTTTCCGGCCATCCTCCTGAAAGTAAATTTCGTCTGCGAGGGCTTTCATGATAAAAACACCACGACCTCCACAGCAATCTATATTGTCCGCACAAGTAGGGTCAGGCACTCTCCCTGGGTTGAACCCAACACCTTCATCGGTCACACAAAATGCTACTCCATTGCCTTTCTCTCGTACATGTATTTCCACATTTTTGGATTCGTCACTTTTGTTGCCATGTATGATGGCATTATTGACTGCTTCTGTCAGGCTGATCAAAATATCTGCATACTTCTCTGAATCAAAACTGAAAGCCATATCGAGTTTTTTTAGATATGATTCTACTTCAAGTATATTGTTGGGATTGGAGGATATCGTGAGCATGTTGAATTTCATTTGTAAAAATGTGACGTTAGTGATAGAATCAAATATTGTGCCGACCTTTTATCAAAAATTACAAAAAGAATAAGTTTAGAATTACTTTGCTGTTTTTAAAGATTTATAATATTCATCCACAAGAGCTTTGTAGTAAGGTCTTAAAGAAGGAGAAGATGATTTATATAAATCGATCTCTGCTTGTCTTTTCTTAAGATATTCCTGCAAGCCTGGAGGCATTTCTTTTCTTTTTTCCTGAGCTGTCTCAGATTTGCGTTTATTGTCTAGTTCGCGCTGACGCTCCGCCTTTTCAGCTTCGAGCAGTCTTGTCTCGATGTCTTTCATTCGATTGAGCGTCTCACTATTGAGACGTTTATTTACTAGTTCGGTCTCGATTTTATCCATATTATTGATAATTTCTTCCAGTTCTCTGGAGCCTTGACCTTGTTCTTTTTTGTCATTCTGCATCTCTTTCAATGCTTTGCGCAACGCCGACTGTCTGGCGGCAGCTTCCGCAAAATCCTTGGCGGACATTCCATCTTTCCCGTCTTTTCCTTCCTTACCTTCCTTACCTTTCTTGTCCATTTTTTCTTTCATACCTTTGAGACTTTCAGAGAGCCCTTTTTGGCCTTCTGAGATTTTGTCCAAAGGTACTTTGCCATTGCCATTGCCATCTGGCTTTTTGCACGACCCACTGCCCGGAGCTCCTGATGCCTGTTGTGCTTTGTCCAAAGATTCATTCATCATCAGTGCGAGATCATTGAGGTTTTTCATCGTCCTCCGTTGTTTTTCCTGACCTTGGGGAACTTGCCTTTCTTCGAGATCTTTGATACCTTCATTTAGGTTGAGCTTTATTTCAGCCACTTTATCCATCACGAAAGCTTCAATATCGGCATTTCGATTGCTTAGTGCTACCAAAGTATCCTCTATGACCTTAAAGTCGCCTTTTAGTTTAAACTGCTGTCTGATAGCAGCAGGGTAGGAGGGAGAAGTGACCATCCCATTGTTGATATTTTTGAACAATGCCTCCTGATCAAAAGACACGGTAACTAGATTTTCAAGCAGCTGCCTGATGGTTCGGATGTCTTCGCTTGCTTGCTCTGATGCGGCACCTTCCATAGATGATTGCATTTCTTCCGCTTGTTTCTTCATTTTCTTAGCGGCCTTTTTTTGGGATTTGGAAGCACTGTCGGTATCTTTCTTGTCCAATTCTTTTTTGCTTTGATCCATATCCTTTTTAGCATCATCCATCTTTTCTTGGTTCTTTTCGCCCATATCTTTAGGTGGGGACAATTCCTTATTTTTCTTTTCCAGTTCTTCTTGCTTTTTTTTCAACTCATCCAGTTTCTTATTGAGCTCTTCTTGCTTTTGCTTCAGCTCTTCGGCACTCATTTCTTTTTTTTCTGTTTGTTCTGCCAATTTTTCCTGATCTTCTGCAAGTTTTTCCAAGTCTTTGATTTGATCTTTGACTTGTTTTTCCATCTCCAGTTGTTTATACAACTCCAGCATGCGCTTCATTTCCTTTTGCTTGGTTTCGTTGTTCATCTCAAACTGCTCCAACATTTGCACCGCATCTTCTTTTTCTAACTCTTGTAGCAATTCTTTGATTTTGTCCATCAATTCCTTAGTCTCAGGATCCACGGCTTTATCAAATAGCTCTTTCAGTTTTTCCTGTTTATCTTTCAGCTCATCTGACATGGTCTGAAATTCTTCCTGATTTTTGATGTTTTCTTCCAATTTCTCCTTGGCTTTTTCGATCTGCTCCTGCAGTTTCTTTTGTTCATCGAGAATCTTTTCCATTTCTTTTTTATCCTGCCAATTGAGCTGCTTTTCCTGAAGGAGTTTTTCCTTCAGTTTTCTCATGTTGTCTTGCAATTTATCCAAGTTTTTGAGAGCATCCTTTATGTCATCTTTGATGGCTTCATCATTGAGTTCTTCCTGTAGTTTGACTTGTTCGAGAGTGGGTCTCTCATAAGTCATGACCAGTGTTTTGGAAGGTTTGCTGCCATTGACACCATCATTGTCATACACTTCAAAGTAAAAAGAGGCTTTATCACCCGGGGCAAGATTTAATTTTTTTAGGTCTAAAAAATGATTGAATGGTATGTCTCTACCTTCTTGTTTGGTTAGTTTGGTTTTTTGTAGAGGTAACTGTGTGCCGTTTTCTTTGGTAATAGTATAATTGAATGACAGAGCGTTGAGCCCGTAGTCATCAGAGGCAGATCCTATAAAATACACCATGGTATTATCCAGGCTATCTATGATCTTTTCGGCGACGATGGAAGGAAACTCATCTTTAATCACCGCAATGCTATAGACTAAACTGTCGGCATTGGGCACATTTTTATTGCTCAAA
>JBATLS010000226.1:0-1501 GCA_049289435.1 Saprospiraceae bacterium
ATTAATTGCTCCAGGAAGATATGCCGACCTTGTTTTATTTGATCCAGACACTGTCATGGACAATGCCACCATCGAAAATTCGACTGCTCTTTCTACGGGTATTCATTATGTGTGGGTCAATGGACAGTTGGTATATATTGATCAAAAACCCACCTCTAATTTTCCAGGTAGATTCATAAAACGAGGGGATTGATTTTGTGGCAATATTTTATGCCCGACACATATTGCGTTCATGTAGAAGAAATAAAAATACATTTATATCATAAAACAAATGTTGAATGAAAAGAATTAATGATATCCTTCTTCTGGGAGATCCATTATTATATCAAGTCTGTGATCCTGTTTTGGAATCAGAATTACCATATGTAAAAGATTGGGTGAATGACTTACATCATGTCATGGAAGACGTCCGAGCAAAGTATCATTTTGGAAGAGCCATCGCAGCACCTCAACTTGGTATCATGAAACGTCTCATCTATATGAATATCGACAAGCCCACCATCATTATAAACCCTGAAATCACATACTACAGTAAGGAGATGTTCGAATTGTGGGACGATTGTATGAGTTTTCCGCACCTATTGGTAAAATTACATCGCCACAAGTCCATCACATTAAAATATCGGGATGAAAACTGGGATATGAAGGAATGGGAGATGTCAGACGATGTATCAGAATTGTTACAACATGAGTATGATCACCTCAATGGCATTTTATGTACTATGAGAGCATTGGATAGTAAGTCTTTCCGTTGGAGACCATAGAATAAATCTGAGTATCCATTTTTAATCAACGTATTCAAAATCATAGTTTTCAATGAATCATCTGATTACCCAATGCGAAAGTTATACAAAAGAAATTTGGACTTGTTGGAATCAACCTCAACTACTACAATTTATAGAGCAGTCAAATGGTAACGGTCAGGTTTTTATTGAATATAGTGAAGATCCCTTAAAAGCAACTAACCAAAGTAAAAATTCACTCAAATTATCCAAAATTATATTATTGCACTTAGTCAAAAATATTGGCCACTTCTAAATACAAAACTTATTATACCATGCCAACAAAAAAATCAAAACTCGTAGAAATAAAAACAAAACAGACTTCAGCTAATGTGGTTGATTTTATCAATGCTGTAGAAGACGACCAAAAACGCAAAGACAGTTTTGTGATATTGGAGATGATGGCAAAGGCCAGTGGAGAAGAACCAAAAATGTGGGGAAGCTCTCTGATCGGCTTTGGAAATAAAAGGTATAAAAGTCCTGCTACTGGCCGGGAAGTTGATTGGTTAATGATTGGATTTTCACCCCGAAAGGCGAATCTATCGCTTCACCTGATGATGGATATTAAGTCACAAGCAGATACCCTACAAAAACTTGGCAAACACAAAACCGGCGTTGGCTGTCTTTATATAAACAAATTGGAAGATATTGACATAGAAGTACTAAAAGGTCTGATCAATTCTTCTTTAGAATCAGGAAAAAAATGAAGTGATTCATCT
>JBATLS010000227.1:0-8714 GCA_049289435.1 Saprospiraceae bacterium
CCACCAGCACATGCTGCATTACCAGGGCCACCACAAATATTATTGGTAGTTGGATTCCAAGCTACGCCATCTCTGTAATCAAATAATGCAACACCATTGATAAATATGCCGATATTACCGGCCGTTGTGGGACTTGGTGTACCTGATTGTTTCACAGGATTGAGTGGCAATTTAAAGATGGAGTTTTGATCTGATGCAAATGATGGATTACCGTCTTGAAATGGCCCCGTAATATAGGCAGGAATACCTGTGGCAGAGACATAGACTGAGCTGGCTGAATACTGAACTTTCTGAACATTGGCCAATACATCATCTTGGATAGGCGTGGAATTGCCCGCTACATAGTGACGTCCTTTGATATTTGTGGTGTTTTGTAGCCATGATGTGATGGCTGGGTTGTTTTGCCCAATAGATGATAAGGCAATGACGAAACATACTGATGTAAGTACAAGGTTTTTCATGAATGATGCTTTATTAAGAGTATTGAAATGATTGATTTTTATTGCTTTATGATCTTTTTGGTGATCTGATCATTTATTCTGATGAAATACATTCCAGGAGCATTAGATGTGATATCAATGTCAAGAGTTTCATTGGCCAGGTCATTCAGATTTATGATTTGGTGACCTGTGGCATTATAGACTTTGATGTTTTTTATCCATTCACCTGTATTTTGGATATAAAACAGCCCTGTACCTGGATTGGGATATATCGCCAATTCATTGTTTTCAATATCTTCAGCAGCGGATGTGAGGCAATTTTCTGTACCAAATGATGGGCTGTTTGCTCTAAACGATCCTGTACCATTGGGGCATCTCAGGTAAGAAATATCCTTGGTTTGGGCATCGAAAGTGATACTATCGACCACAGTACCATCCGCATATGATAAGATGACCTTTTCACCCGAAGATGATAGTTTGAATGCCGCATGGAGACCAGATTGTGTGGCATCGTCATCGGCCCAAACGATCAGATACCCTTTTGGGGCTATGACCGTAGTGTTTGGAAATTTCCATTTTTGAGTCGAAGTATATGAGTCTGACATGTACAGATTGGCCAGACTGAGCGTATTGGAAGTATTGTTGTATAGTTCTATCCAGTCATCATATTGACCATCAAGGTCAGCTTGTGTAGTACCATTATCGGCCATAAATTCATTGATGACAAGTTCTCCTTTCTGAATGGTGCTGATAGTCGCAAACAGGCTGTAAAACTCGTGCTCTGCCCGTAAAGGAGAAAAGATACCTGCGGCACTATTATCTGCATAAAAATAATACTCCATACTTGCACTTGACATTTTCACTTCTGTCCCATACACTTTATCACCTGAAGCACCATCACCATGAGCTCCATCGTCATACATGGGCACTTTTACAAATGCATTTTGATTGGAATATCGATAGGCCAGCATGACATCTGTCGCATTGCTTGCAGCGCATGTAATGAATAGATTTGAATTTAATGCCGGAGCAGTATTGGATGTCTTGACATTGGAAATAGTAGGTGCCGTGGCTGTAAAATCAGATTGAGCCAACAACCATGTAGCCCTGGCATCCATTAGATTTTTAATGCCAGGAGTATTTGACATACCTCCAGAGATATCGGTGGTCAGATTGCTCTGATACTGGGCGTAAGTAAAAAATTTGTTCGGATCAGCAGCAACAGCAGAGTTGACGATACTTTGCATGTTTTGTGCGGTGGTGTAATAAGTACCATTGCTAAAATTTTCCTGTACCATAGTCTTCATATGAGCGATATACATCCTTTTGTATCTCGGCACAGCCAATAGTTTTTGTATCAAAGGCCATGCAGCATCATTGACATGAAGCAAATGAGTCAATTGTTGTTTGGATGCGGTCGTATTTAGGTTGATGGTACCAGTCATGCTGAACGTACCAAAGGACTCATTCAAATCCCACACGATAGGGTTAAATCTGCCTGTGCCATCCTTATACAGATAGTAATTTTGAGCAAATCCACCACTGTAACTATCCATATTGACCAATACATTGTTGAAAGCCAGCATCCACAATGCACGATCCACATCCAGAATTTTTTCAATTTCGGAAGTATTGTTGCTGAGTGTGTTGCATAAGGATATCAACTCTTTCCACCCATAGTCAGACTTCATTTCATAAGCTGCGTAGTAAGCACTGCTGTCCGTGCCCAAATATACCAGATTTGGAAAGGCTGAGCTTCCAGGACCTGCACCTGATATAGGATTGCACTTTACAAATGTTTTATCTTTGGAATAAAAGTATTTGTCCACAAATTTTTTTGATATCGATTCAGAACTCGAATATAAGCCTATCAAAGACCCATTGACATATACATTGGCATAATTGGACAAAGGAGCATCCATGTAATTCCGTAAAATGCTATATGACAATACTTCTCTGACGTAGGTAGGATCTTTGGCCACATTACTCATTTTAATGTCGGTAAAGCCTTGATAGTCTTGATTTTTATAAGTATCCAATTCTATGTGAAACGGATTCTTTTTTTGATTGGCATTGTAGGTGCTATTTCCTTTGTATTTTACGCCTACACTGTCGAAAACCGTTCCATTGATAGTTACGGTTTTAGCCAAGATGTAGCCTTCAGACCCCGCATAAGCTGTGTCTAACCTATAGTCCCAATTGGCGTCCGTAAAGACAATTTCGATTTTTTGGATGGTATTGATGTCATAAAAATCCTGACAAAAAGCGCCAGATTGTAAAATGATCAAAAGTGCAAGAATGGTAAATGATTTTTTCATCTCTAAAAAGTTTTTCATTTGGTTGATAAATTTTTGTGTATTATATTAAACGATATTTAAAATAATATCCTTTGGTCGATGTTTAAATTTTTAGGTAAAAGATGGTACGACCATGATTATTTCATCAATTCATGGGGGTACTGAAATTTTTTATTGAATACAAATTCCTTATCTGATAGTGTGAGTAAAAATGCGATGATGTCCACTTGTTCATTGGATGATAGTATGATAGTTTGCTTCAATGGGTCACTTATGGTATTAGACTGCTCCAATCCGGATGTATAATGACGCAATACCTGTGACAACTTTTTGAATCTTCCATCATGCATATAAGGATAGGTATATTCGATATTTCTAAGTGTAGGGATTTTAAATTTGTAAGCGTCACTGGAGTCCAAAGTGATATTATATCTTCCCATATCACGAAGAGAGCTATCGATAGGTAGCCCATTATTAGCAAACTGATGAGTTGTAAATAACGGCTCTGCATGACAGGAAGCACAATTTCTTTTAAAAAGAGTGTATCCATTGGACTCCTGCAGGGTGAAAGTGTCTTTCTGGGCCATAACCAAATCATATTTTGAATTTGCACTCACCAGAGTAAGCATAAACTGAGATATTGCTTTCAAGGTCTTTTCACCAGTCGCTTCTGGGTTGCCATATGCTTTATCAAATAGTTGATGGTATTTTGACAACTTATTGAGCCTGTTGACGACCGTATCAATTGAGCTGCCCATCTCTGAAGGATGGGTAATGGGCGCCAATGCCTGCATATCCAGGTGATGTATAGCTCCATCCCACATAAATGAACTTTGCCAAGCCAGATTCATCAGAGCTGGCGCATTTCTGGTGCCAATACTATCAAATATACCGTGGCTGAGATCATGATCTGTATGTGCAAAAGCTGAAAATGGCGAATGGCACGATGCACACGAAATCGAATAATCTTTAGATAGTAAAGGGTCATAAAATAAGACCCTACCAAGATCTACTTTGGATGGGGTCATCTGATTTTTACTATAGTCATACACTACTGGTGGCCAATGATCGGGTACAAAAAATATATCTGATACATATCCAGCAGCATATAATATCAATGCAAATGAGAATATCCAATACCTCATAGCGACGAATGAATATAAAAATGTTTTGATAATTGTTCCGCCAGCTTTACGGCTGCTGCAGAGGGCGACATGATATGGTGCAATTGTGCAAAGTCAATGGAATTTACCAATGCTTTTATATCAAGTTTTACTTTCAGATCATGACCTTGCACATGGACAGGAAGTGCTATTTTTTGCAAAGCATAATTAGGTTGTTTGTACCCTCCTATATGGTATGTAAAAGCATTGTTTTTCGCAGGACAAAGACTGGTTTTGCCTTCCAGCTTAAAATTGATGTAACCACTCTGCCATGTCCAGTACATACCTTTGGTCGGGTCGAGGTCACCGCCCATGGCCCCGGACACATTGGTCATGCTGTCGATACCTAAATAAAAACTTATTTTGTTTACCTGACCTAACGAGGATATCGTTTGCTTGATATCATAGGTTCTTGTGTCCTCTGCATCAATTAAGTAGGGTCCGTCATCAGGAGAAATGACTACACTATCATCCATAATCAAAGAAATACCCGAGATGTAAAATTTTAACACATCAAAAGAAATCGAATCCTGGTTGCCCAATGAATAGCTATGATCCAAGGTAAAAGGCTCATCATCCCAAGTGGGCACTATACGCAATTTGAATACCTCCTGTCCAAATGAAATGGTAGCATTCAAAACAAATATGATGATAATATTTTTCATTGGTTGTCAGCAGTTATTGAAAATATGGGCAATGTGTGATTTTATATTGATTAATTTCGATTGAATTCCCTGAACCCATCATGCGCTTCTTTTGAATATGTCATCATAGGTACTAAAGATGTCATAAAAGACGATTTATTACCGTAAGGTCAAACTTCCGAGTTTGTACTCAAAATAATATCAAAAATGGGAAATAAGTTTAACCTAAAAATCTACAATGAAATTCAATTACGGAAAAGACAATAAATAAGCATTGTATTGTTGCTTTGTCAAAATTTGTTTGAGTTTTTGTTGTTTACTTCGATTCAACTCGCCTATTTTTTGATACTTCTCTTTCTTACTCAACTTGCTTTTGTTGGTTTTTGCTACATTGGTCTCATAGTCCAATAGTGCTGAATAAAGATTTTTATTTTGTTCGTCATTTAGTTGGAGTACTTTGGTAAGTTTATCTGCGCTGTTTCTTGCTTCCAAAGCAGGTGTACTATTTTCAACAGTACGTTCGTCATTGATGTGTGATGGAACATTGGATTGTGGAATGGCACCTTTTAATTGAGAAAATATAGGTGCATTACCGCTCAAGGTTAAAAAAAGAATAAATATGTACTTCACAATTTATATATTTAATGTCTATAGATTTATCCCATATTTAACGTTTTAACCTTCGAAGTTGTTCGAATACAAAAGATAATGTTATAAATAAGTAACTATGAGTCCACTCAAAAAAGGCAAAAATAAAGAAATGCCACAAAGTCTAAAAGTTTCACAAAGAACTGAATATCAAATATTTACAATTCGTTATTCTTTGTGACTTTTAGTGTTTTTGTGCCTTAGCGGCAAAAATAAACATTTCGAAGTAGTCTCAACGATGTAGGTAACAATTCCTGCGTTTAGTTTTAGCTGTACCTTAGGCAGAAAGGCTATTCGGGGCATTGACTTAAAAATTTACAAATCTTCACAAAAGATCAAATAATTGGAGATCAAAAACATGATCCATTATATTTTTGTCATTTTATATTTTCGACTCAGAACACAAAATTAAACTAAAACCCTATCCTATACTACAAATTATTCTTTACTATCATATGTCTAAATGGTAATAAATCTTAACTTTGCCACAAACTAAGACAAAATATGAAGACAGATTTAATATCAGGAGGATGCGGATTCGTAGGTAGAAATATGGTCAAGCGAATATTTAACACCACAAAAAAGCAAATATTGTTTGTGGATGACCTATCTGTAGGTACACATCCAAGTGAATGGCTGAGCGAACCATTGACTGCTACTAAGTTGGGTGTAGAGTATTTTGGTGAGGAAAAGAGATTAATATTCATAAAGACCGACTTTAGGGAGTTAGTGATGAGAATGTCAGATAATCCACAATTCCTTAAAAATACCTATGATCTTGATATTCAGTCATTTTCCGATGTGTTTCATTTTGCAGCTATTGTAGGTGGTCGAGCTAAAATAGATGGAGATCCGTTGTTGGTGGCCAGAGACTTGTCCATTGATGCAGAGTTTTTCTACTGGATCACCAGACAAAAGCCAGAAAGGGTACTATATCCAAGCTCGAGTGCGGCCTACCCTATCCATCTACAAACCGAAAGTGGTGCTTTGGCACTCAAAGAGTCTGACATAGACTTTAGCAATTTGGGACAACCTGATATGACTTATGGGTGGACAAAACTAACCGGCGAATTTTTAGCCAAAATTGCTTCCTCACATTATGGCATCCATATCACTTGTATCAGACCATTTTCGGGATATGGCGAGGATCAGGATCTCACCTATCCAGTGCCAGCCATTGCCAAAAGGGCTGCAATGAAGGAAGACCCCTTTGAAGTATGGGGAACAGGACACCAGGGAAGAGACTTTGTCCATATAGATGATGTGATAGACTGTACTTTGATGGCCATGGACAAGATCAGCGATGGTACTGCCATCAATATTGGTCAGGGTGAGTTGACTACCTTCAGAGATATTATTGGATTGTTTTCGGAGTTTGCGGGGTATAGTCCTACGATCAAACAACTTTTGGATAAGCCTGTGGGTGTGCATTCCCGATACAGCAATATGAGTTTTGTCAATGAATCCATGGGATGGAAGCCCAAAATCAGCATCAGAGAAGGTATGAAACGTGTGTTTGACGAAGCTGTAAGGAAGTACAATCCAGATTTGGTCGTCAAATAATCATTTTGTTGCCACCATGTCCCATTTAGCCATATAATTTCACTATAGTTTTGACACATGAAGATAGTTTGTTTTGGTCCCGGCCCTAAGTTTAAAGGTGGAATATCCAATTATAATACTTCGCTTGCCAAAAGCATGGATTCTATGGGTGTTGAGACGCATATCGTTTCGTGGACTCAGCAATATCCTGCCATCATTCCCCGTGAATTTGTGGATAAGAAAAGTAAGGTTGACTTTCTCGACAATACCAACATACAAGTAAAATATATCACCAATTACAACAATCCTTTTTCCTGGTATCAAACTTATAAGTATATTTTATCCCTTGCACCTGACAAGGTAATATTTCAATGGGCGATAGCTATCCAGGGCTTGCCTTTGGGCAATATAGCCAGATGGCTAAGCAAACACAAAGAGATAGAAGTCATTTTTGACCTGCACTTTGTCATACAGAAAGAAGAATCTTCTATTGATAAGCTTTTGACCAAATATGGCATCAAACATGCCCGCACATATATTGCACATGCGTACAAGACAGTGGAAGAACTAAAATCGTTGTTTACAAACAGGAACTTTGTCGTCACTGAAACTGGTAGTCGAGCAAGTACAAGTGATACTACGGTGATCAAACTTTTTCATCCTGTATATGACTTATTTGTACCAGACAATTCCTTTGACATCTCACTATTTAAACAACAAAACAACATTAGAAAGCATGCCTTTCTCTTTTTTGGTTTTATCAGAAAATACAAAGGATTGCATGATACATTACGAGCTTTCAAGAAAGTATGTGAGGTCAGAGATGATGTCACACTCATGGTCTGTGGTGAGTCCTTTTGGAACACATTGGACAATAATACATGGAGTACAAAGATCAAAAGCCTGATATTCAACACATTAAAGGCACTCTTGACCAGTCAAAAAGAAAACGAGAGCGATTACAACCCCTTGGCCTTGATAGATGTATTGGGTATCAGAGATCAGGTTTTTTTGGTCAATGATTTTATTCCAAACGAAGATGTTCAAAAATATTTTCAAACAGCAGATTGTGGTGTCCTTTTTTATGAATATGCGACCCCATCTGGTGTAGAGTCCATCAATTACAATTTTAAACTCCCCATCATAGCTACCAATGTGGGGCATTTTCCAGAAACCATTCAAGATGGTTACAATGGGTATCTGGCCGCACCAGGTGATATCGATGATATGGCGAGAGTGATGATAAAAAGCATCACATCCCCTATTGACAGAGCCAATGTTGCCCAAAAATCAGCACAAATGAGTTGGAAAATTTATTCACAAGCGATCTTAAATGGTTGAAATATTGAAAGAGCAACAAACATTTATAAAAATCGATAGCATCATTAGCGAAAGCATAAAGTCGAAAGAAGCCATGCTAAGCAATCCTACGATTAAAGGACAAATAAATGATTGCATACATCAAATGGTGAGTGCATTTCGAAATGGAAACAAAGTACTTTTCTGCGGAAATGGGGGTAGTGCAGCTGATGCCCAGCATTTGGCAGCAGAATTGAGCGGTAGATTTTATATGGATAGACCTGCCCTTCCTGCTGAAGCTTTACATGTCAATACCAGCTATCTCACGGCCGTGGCCAACGACTATAGTTTTGATGTGGTGTATGCCCGTCTGATAGAAGGAATTGGTCATGCTGGCGATATTTTGATAGGTATGTCCACCAGCGGCAAAAGTATAAATATTTGTAACGCACTCCAATCTGCAAAGGGTAAAGGAATGTTCACCATCGGATTGACGGGCATCCAAGACGACAAAATGGGAGAGTTTTGTGATGTACTCATCAAAGTGCCCACTAATATCACTCCTCGCATTCAGGAATGTCACATGCTGATAGGTCACATCATCTGCGAAATGGTAGAAGCTCAATATTTTGAATCGCCATCAGAAGTATAATCCAGATTTGGTTTTTCTTATCATACAAA
>JBATLS010000228.1:0-3692 GCA_049289435.1 Saprospiraceae bacterium
CGATTAGCCATTTATTTTTGGCTAAAGCCAAATAATATTTGCATTTATTGTCCACTGGCTAAAGCCAATGGCAATTGAATTTGATATTTTCAACGCAAATATAATTGCGAGAAGTCTGGTATTCTGAACTTAGGTTTCAAATAGTGGGTTAACAATTGGTACTTATATTTGACTTTACCCAAATATAAGTACCAATATATATCTAAATTTTGGCTAAAGCCAACTAATATTTTTAAATTTTATCCACAGGCTAAAGCCAGTGGCAATTAAATCTTATATTTTTTAGCACAATTTTCTTTACAATTTATGCATTTCTATTGATACAATTCAGGTCTTCAAAAGCATGCTTCATCCTGGCTACGAATGTTGTTTCACCACTTCTGAGCCATACCCTTGGGTCATAATATTTTTTATTAGGCTTGTCAGCACCATCTGGATTACCAATTTGCGTTTGCAAATATCCTTTTTTAGCTTCATAGTAATCCTTTACTCCATCCCAAAAAGCCCATTGCATATCAGTATCGATGTTCATTTTGACTGCTCCATAGGTGATCGCTTCTCTGATTTCTTCTCTGCTGCTGCCTGATCCTCCATGAAAAACAAAATTGACAGGATTGTGCCCTGTACCAAACTTCTTCTGGATATAATCCTGTGAGTTTTTCAAAATAATCGGCTTAAGCGAAACATTACCTGGTTTATACACACCATGAACATTTCCAAAAGCGGCTGCAACAGTAAATTTATTGCTGATTTTCAATAGGTTTTCATAAGAATATGCTACTTCTTCAGGTTGGGTGTAAAGTTTGCTGCTATCCACGTCAGAATTGTCCACACCGTCTTCTTCACCTCCAGTGACTCCAAGTTCAATCTCAAGCGTAATACCCAATTGATCCATACGCTTCAAATATTCTGAACAAATCTCTATATTTTCATGCAGTGGTTCTTCTGACAAGTCCAGCATGTGGCTGGAATATAGGGCATGTCCATTTTTTTCATAATACTTTTCACTGGCATCCAAGAGACCATCTATCCATGGAAGTAAATTTTTAGCACAGTGATCAGTATGTAATATGACTGGCACATCGTAAGCCTTGGCAACATTGTGAATGTGTAATGCTCCGGAGATACCACCCAATACCGCTGCTTGTTGTCCCTCATTGCTTAGACTTTTACCCGCATAAAAGACAGACCCACCATTACTAAACTGGATGATGATGGGTGAATTGACTGCTTTTGCTGTTTCCAAGGCAGCATTGACAGAGTTGGTACCAATCACATTCACAGCTGGTATGGCAAAATCATTTTCATTGGCATAATTCAATAATTCGGTGACTTCATCTCCAAAGAGCACTCCTGATCTAAATTTTTTGTTGGCCATTTCGTAATATTTTATTTGTTTAAGTTAAATAATTCCTTTATCAGATAGATACCTTTCGGCATCCAATGCTGCCATACAACCCGTACCAGCAGCTGTAACAGCTTGACGATATATATGATCCTGGGCATCGCCACTTACGAAAACGCCTTCTACATTTGTAAGGGTGCGTCCTGGTACTGCTTTCAGATATTTATTGGCGTCCATGTCTATCCAGCCTTCAAACATATCCGTATTCGGTTTATGACCTATCGCCACAAAAAAACCTGTAACATTTAGTGTGTCGGTGGCTCCTGTGACAACATTTTTGACCCTGACACCTTCTACTCCTTCTGTACCCAGTATCTCTTCGGTCACGGTATTCCAATGCACCTCCAGATTGGGTGTCTTAAAGACTCTTTCCTGCATTATTTTGGAAGCCCGCATTTCATCTCTTCGAACCAAAAGGTGTACTTTTTTGCAGAGCTTTGCCAAATAAGTAGCTTCTTCGGCAGCCGTATCTCCTGCACCTACTATGGCCACTTCCTGACCTCTGAAAAAGAAACCATCACATACTGCACAAGCTGAGACGCCCTTGTTCATCAGACGTTGCTCAGACTCTATACCCAACCACTTGGCACTTGCACCAGTGGCAATGATGACCGTGTCAGCATGTATCTCATGGCCAGTCTCAGACCAAATCTTATGCACAGGACCTGTAAAATCTACTTTTTCGATCATCTCGTACCGAATGTCTGTACCGAATCTTTCAGCCTGATTTTTAAAATCTTCCATCATCTCTGGCCCCATGATACCTTTGGGATACCCCGGATAATTTTCAACATCATTAGTGATAGTCAGTTGACCTCCCGGCTCCTTTCCGGTGTATAGCACTGGTGTTAAATTGGCTCTTGCAGCATAAATGGCCGCTGTATAACCAGCTGGTCCTGACCCTATGATGATACACTTAATCCTTTCTGCACTTTTTTCAGACATACATTTTAAAATTTATTGGTGATACAAAATTACAAAATATTATTATTCTGAATGGTATAAAAACTTTACTAAACCAAATGAATAGTCATATTTTAACTAAAACTTCTTTATCAACCATTAGTAAAGTATTGTTGTTCATATAATAATAAGATCATGTAATGTTATGTAACACAGATTACAGAAAATTATTATTAAAAAGGATATTTTTGCACTGGTTAACATCTTGAATATGATAAAAATATATGCTATTTTTTCGCTTCTCATAGCTTATACTCTGATTTCACCCGCAGGTGATCCTACGACCAGAGCCGAGTTAGGTGAAAAACTATTCTTTGATCCGATACTTTCGCAAGATAGTAGCTTGAGTTGTGCATCATGTCATAAACCAGAGTTAGCTTTTGCTGATAGTGTCGCCATAAGTTTGGGAGTAGATGATGCCATAGGCAGACGTAATGCACCGTCTGTGATGAATATGGCATTCAGAAGTGAATTTTTTTATGATGGCAGGGCTACATCGTTGATTGATCAGGTTCACTTCCCTATAGAAGACCCTAAAGAAATGAATCTGACGATAGATGTAGCTGTAGAAAGGCTAAAAAATCATTCACAGTATAGTATTTGGTTTACTAAAATATTCAAAGAAGAGCCAAGTGTCGCAAATTTGGCTATGGCTATTGCTGCCTATGAAGAAACACTGGAAACTGCTGATACAGAATTTGATGCATGGATGGGTGATTATCCCAATAAAATGAGTGAGGCAGCCATCAGAGGAAGATCCTTGTTTATGAGTGATAAAGCAAAATGTTTCGACTGTCACTTTAGTCCTGACTTTACGGGTGATGAGTTTAAAAATATTGGCTTATATGACGAAAAGACTTATAAAGATAAGGGAAGGTACGAAGTGACAAATAAGCCACAAGACCTTGGAAAGTTTAAAGTGCCGGGATTGCGGAATGTAGCAATTACCGCACCATATATGCATGATGGTTCATTCAAGACTCTGGAGTCAGTGATAGAGTATTATAGCAATCCAACCCAATTTGTAGAAAAGCCCATCAATATGGATACCACCCTATTGAGGCCGATTAACTTCACGAGTGGGGAGAAATCAGACTTGTTGGAATTTTTGAAGAGTCTGACAGATCGTAGTTTTGTCAAGATTCAATAGCTAAGATTGAATAGTGAAAATTATTACATTCGGGGCGTAAAATCTAGGGCTAAAGCAAATATATTCGATACTAATACGCCACTCACACTGCCTATGTTGGCCAATGCATAATCTACCTTTATACGTCCTAGTTTTAGTCCAAGTCCTACATTGGGTTGTATCTCTAAATCACGT
>JBATLS010000229.1:0-5037 GCA_049289435.1 Saprospiraceae bacterium
CCCTTAATTTTAAAAATAGACTAACAGGAGTAGTCAGATCTGAGAGCAATCGGATAGAATTTGTTTTGATTTTCATGGTATGACGACTTGAAATAAAAAAAAATAATTGATTAAATTATGATGAAGAAACCCCAAAAAAAAAACGGCTTACCAGGAATCTGATAAGCCGCATTTATGTATATTATTCAAATTGCATGGCTATCCACATCCCCGTATGAGATCAGAATTGTGCCACCACCAATTTGTATTTTGAAAATTCATTAGTATTAAATTGAATGCAAAGAAAATCAGAATATTTTAATTTCAAAGGATTTATTTAAAATTTGTTAAAAATATTTCTGAACTTCATACCTAAAGTTTCGGATATTTTTACTTTTGATATCTTTAGCTTACATTTACCAATAGAACAAATTTTATGCCACAATGAACAAGCAAATTTTATTTTTATGCTGGATGGTTTTATGTACACTCCTTGCTGAAGCTCAGGAGACATGGCCTATACCTACTTCAAAAAGGGGAGACAAGGCATCGAGGGTTCTCCATGAAAGTACATCATTATTTAGTGGCTTAGCAGCTGAAAATATAGGGCCTACCATCTTTAATGGAAGAGTCGCCGACTTAGATGTAAACCCGTCTGATCCCACCGAATTTTTTGTGGCCTATGCGTCTGGAGGGTTGTGGTACACCAAAAATAACGGCATTTCTTTTGAACCACTTTTCCAACACGAATCTGTCATGACCATAGGTGACATAGCCGTAGATTGGCCATCAGGCACAGTATATTTGGGTTCAGGTGAGCAAAATTCGAGCAGATCGTCCTATGCCGGAAACGGCGTGTACAAAAGCACTGACAAAGGCAAGACATGGACTCACTTGGGATTGGACGAGACGCACCATATTAGTAAAGTCATCATTCACCCTAAGGATACAAAGATCGTTTGGGTCGCTGCGCTAGGGCATCTTTATAGCAATAATCGTGATCGTGGCATCTATAAATCCATCGATGGAGGCAAGAGTTGGAAACTCACCCTGTATGTGGATGAGGAGACTGGTGGGTCAGATTTGGCCATTCATCCCAATAATCCTGATATTATTTATGCGGCTACATGGCAGAAGTCCAGGACCGCATGGCACTTCAAGGAATCAGGAAAAGGTTCAGGTATATATAGAAGTACAAATGGTGGAAATACCTGGAATTTACTAAGTACCAAAGAAAGTGGTTTTGTGTCAGGTGAAGGTGCAGGTCGCATAGGATTGGATATCACAGTCAAAGACGGAAAAGAATATTTGTATGCCGTCATAGATAATAATTTCAGACGACCTGAACAGCCAGTTGTGCAAAAGTCAAAAGGCCTTTCACTGGATTCGCTCAAAAGAATGAATAAGACTGGGTTTTTACTTTTGAAAGAAAAAGATATTCAAGAATTCCTGGATGCCAATAGATATCCGGACAAATACAAAGCAAAAGATATCATTGACATGATAAAGTCAGATAAACTCACCATCCAGGCATTGGCTAGTTATAATGACAATGCAAATGCAGATCTATTTGATACCCCGATCCTAGGTGCAGAAGTATATCTATCCACCGACGGCGGGAAAAAATGGTCAAAGACACATGAAGGATACATCGATGATTTGTATTATACTTATGGATATTATTTTGGTCAGATCAGGGTACAGCCCAACCAGCCTGACAAACTCTATATTTATGGTGTCCCGATCATCAAATCTGAAGATGGCGGCAAAACCTGGTCAAATATAGACGGCGACAATGTACATTCAGATCATCACTCCCTTTGGCTTAACCCCAATCGACCAGGTCATCTCATCAATGGGAATGATGGAGGTGTCAATATCTCCTACGATGATGGTAAAAACTGGATGAAGTGCACCAACCCTGAGGTGGGACAATTTTATTATATCACTACTGACAATAGCGAACCGTACAATGTATATGGTGGAGTACAGGACAATGGTGTGTGGATGGGTAGCCACAATTACAAAAATTCATCGAGGTGGCAATCGACGGGAGATTATCCGTACAAGTCGATCATGGGCGGAGATGGTATGCAAGTGCAGGTGGATACCAGAGACAATGCAACGATCTATGCTGGTTCTCAATTTGGCAATTATTTCAGACTCAATAGGAATAAAAGGGAAAGGGCATACATCACTCCCAAACATGATCTTGGCAAGTCACCATACCGTTGGAATTGGCAGACACCCATATTACTTTCATCACACAATCAGGACATCCTGTATATGGGGGCAAATCAATTGTTGAGATCGATGGATCAAGGCAACTCTTTCGATACAATATCACCTGACCTTACCCATGGTGGTAAGAAAGGCAACGTGCCCTTTGGTACACTCACGACCATAGATGAATCAAAGATCAGGTTTGGTCTCCTCTACACCGGGTCTGATGATGGGCTGGCTTACGTAACCCGCGATGGGGGTTTTGCCTGGACAAAAATATCTGATATGCTTCCGCAACATCTGTGGGTATCGCGTATACAGGCTTCATCGCACGCAGAAGGAAGAGTTTATGTTAGTTTGAATGGTTATAGAAATGATCACTTCAAACCCTATGTATTCGTTTCAGATGATTTTGGTACCACATGGAAAAATATTTCTGCAAATCTGCCCGACGAACCAGTAAATGTCATCAAAGAAGACTCCAGAGATGAAGATGTTTTGTATGTCGGCACAGATCATGGAAGCTATATCAGCCTGGATAGAGGGGCATCTTATATGCTGATTGGCAAGGACATCCCCAAAGCACCTGTACATGACATAGTCATCCAAAGGAAATCCAATCACTTGCTGATAGGTACGCATGGTCGCTCGATTTACAAGGCCGATATCTCCAATATATATGAAATGAAGAAAAAATTGAGTGAAGACATTGTGCTTTTTAAGCCATCTGATATGCGATATAATAGCAATTGGGGCAAGACCAGAAATGTTTTTACAGAAAAGTCGGTCCCTAAACTAACTTTTGAAGCTTTTGCATCCAATGATAGCAACGGTACACTTGAGTTGATGGCTGCTGATGGCGCGGTCATCAAAACAATGCCTTTGAAAGTTAAGAAAGGAATCAATCGGTATGAAATAGAGACAGTAGTCGATAAAAGTGCGGAAGCAAAATATATCCAAAGTACAGAGAAATCTGATTGGGTGAAAAATAATGGACCGGTAACAAAAGCCGACGATGGCAATTACTACTTCGTTGGTGGAAAGTATGAACTAAAATTGTCCATTGATAAGGGGAGTTCAAAGACTGATTTTAGTGTCAAGGATAGGTAGTATTTTACGTTAATTATGGAGATGAACCAAATTTATCATAATTAAAATGAAAGTTAGGTATATTATTATAGTATTTATGATCATAGGGGTTGGTTGTGCTACTAAAAAGGGTATTACTTCACAGATGCTTTTGAATCAAAATTATCAAATTTTTATAGATGACATATGCAACATCCAAAGCGAGACAGACAGTACAGGAAAGATACTTTGTACAGGTCATGAGCTCAGATATCATACCGGAACGGGTAGTGACACTGGTCCATTCACAGAACTTGAGGAGTTTAGATTGGCTTTCAAAGGAAATTATTTTGCCAAGTTTTTTGAAAAGATATATATTGACAGCAAACTCTACCGCATGTTTAGAGACTCAGTGGAAGTCTTGCATGTCACATCCAAATCCGACTTTTTAAAAGATGGATTGTTTGACTGTAGTGTTTGTGATAGGGTAGGAGTGTTGTCATTTAGGGGTAGGTTGTATTATTATCCTTATTATATTCCTAAAAATATTGACGAGCTGAATTCATATCAAATACTAACAGATACGGTAGATGTATATTATAGAAAAATTTATATAGCTACTTTTGATTCTTTATCATCAGGTTTGTACATTAAACAAATCCAAGCAGCTGATTCTGGATTTCAAATGAGCATCACCACCAATCATCATGGAGACCATGCCAAGACTCTCGAATTGCTTAAATCTGTAAGAATATCTTTGGTTGATTAGAGAAAGCAAATGTGCTTTTACACTATTATGTGGGTATATTTCAATTTCTTAATCTTTTTTAGCCTGAATGATATATTGATAATCGAGGGAAGTATCATCCGTCTGAATCACATTGTACCCAGCTTCTGCCAATAGATCTTCGAGTTTGTCCAAATATATTCTTTCAGTTTTTGGGGGGGCATGTATAGGTAATTTTTTCATTTTATAGTCGATAATCATCAATGTGCCATGAGCGCTGAGCCCTCTCTTCAATACTTTCAGATAGGATGGCAGATTATCGATGTATGCGATGGTATTGATGATCAAAATAATATCTGCCTCTCCGTCCTTAAGATATGGATTGTCTTGTTTCGCCAAGCGGGTTTCGAGTATCTCCCTTTTATCTTTGGGCAACTTTGCTTTGGTGGAGTCTATGTATTTGATGAGGCCCGGCTCTATCTCTATGGCAATGACTTTTTTGGAAAGCATAGCCAATCTCAGCGAAAAATATCCTGTGCCAGCCCCTAGGTCCACTACGACCTTATCTGACAGGTCACCCAATTTGTCGATGACCAATCCTGGTTTTTGCCATATGGCTCTTCCGATATTGTTGTAGTTGCCATCTATATCTTCTTCTATGATATCTTCATGTATTATTGTTGGATTACCATGATCAGTAGTGGTCTGCTTATCATTACAACTAAAATTCAATAGCATCAACAGTAGGATAGTATAATTTTTATGGGATGATGGCATGGTGATTTTGCAAATTTATGGCTCAAGTTAAGAAAATCTATAGATTGCTTCCAAAATTTTTTCTAATTCAGCTTTGTTTTCCTTCATATTTTTGGCTGTAGATCCATTTAGAAATACAGAAAATGTGACCAACCTTCCTGACGCTCCCTGACAATAGCCCGCATAAGTGAGTACTTTGTCCATAGATCCCGACTTGATCCACATTTTCCCTTTTGCTTTGGACCTCGATAATATATTGCGCACAGTACCTGTTTCTCCTACTC
>JBATLS010000230.1:0-2712 GCA_049289435.1 Saprospiraceae bacterium
AGATATTTGTCTAATGCAAGACTTTCTCTTGATGTGATATTATTGGTTATTTTTAATTGACGCATATCTGATAGATCTTATTATTGTCTTGTATGATGTTAACGTTATTGACTGGAAAAATTCTCATCAAGATTCTAAGTTTCGCTTATTATTAACATTAAACAACACCCTTTGATACATAGACAATTATATCTGATAAAAAGTTCACTTTTTAGATTATATTAATAGTATGGACTGCCTGATCATAAATAGTATGAAATAACAGACCTTACAGGATATGATTGGTTTATGGCAGTGAGGGTCTATAGAATCCTATAAAAATGGTTTTCAAGATGGTGTCGCATACCCATCCTGAATTTTTCCGCATCGCGGGTTTGAAGGATCTCTACCAATTCTTTGTGCGAAGTGAATCTTCTCTGTGCTGTAGGCAGATTGAGCAAACCACTAGAATAAATATATTTATATACCGGCAGTAAAAGTTTTTGAAATTCTCTAAGTGTATCATTGGCAGTGATTTCATAAAGTTTGCCGTGAAATTTTATTTCATAGTCGATGTCAAAAAGTGTATCAGCAGATTGACCATCTTCATCTTTCACAATTTCAAATAATTCTACAATGTCCTCATTGGTCGCTCTGGCGACTACGAAGTCTGCCATGCCCACCTCCAGAGCTAATCTCAATTCAAAGATGTCACGCAATGTACTGTGATCCAAAATGTGCGGAATAATCGATTTTTGGAGGATCAAAGTGATGTCTGGACTTTTGATGACAGTTCCTTTTTTCTTTTTTGTTTCGATCAATCCCATCGTTCGTAGTCTATTGAGAGACTCTCGAATCACAGTACGGCTAACGCCCATAAGTTCCGCTAATTCAAGTTCTTTGGGTATTGAATCTCCTACGCTCAATTCCTTTCTGATAAAGAAATCAAGTAGGCTCATTTCTACTTTGTCCACCATACTGCTATTGTCTATGGCAGTGAGTGACGAAAAAGATCTTAGTGTTTCCATTTGAGCGCAAATTTAATTTTTTTAATATTTTTATTAAAAAAGTTTGGTATTTAATTTTTATTACTACATTTGCAAATATTATTATGTATGATATAATACGCAAAGTTAAACATTTTAAATAATTTAATGATTAAAGTAATGAAAAATAGATTTAACGGTTTTTATGTGGTTTTATTTGCAATGTTATTTAGCATTGGGTTTGTAAACGCACAAACCACCATTAGTGGCACGGTTAAAGATGCTAAAAGTGGACTGACACTGATTGGTGCAAACATTTTAGTAGTAGGAACCAGTGAAGGAACTATTACTGATTTTGATGGAAAATTTGTATTAAACGTTCCTCAGGGAGCAACAGAAATTGTCGTATCCATGATTGGTTATACCTCACAAACAATATCTGTAAGTTTAGTTAAAAATTTGGATATTTTACTAGAAGAGTCAGCTAATGCTTTAGATGAGGTCGTCGTAATAGGTTATGGAACGACAAAGAGATCAAAACTGACTGCTTCTGTATCTAAACTGGAAAATAAATTTTTGGAAACAGGGATTCGGTCAAATCCTGCACAAGCCCTAGCAGGCACGATTCCAGGATTAAGGGTGGCTAACACTACGGGTCGTCCAGGTGCTTTACCCAACATAGTATTGAGAGGTGGTACCAACTTTGATGGCACGGGGAGTCCCTTAGTCATCATGGATGGACAGATCAGAGGATCATTCAGTGACATCAACCCTGAAGAAATTGAGAGTATTGAAGTGTTGAAAGACGCATCTGCCACGGCTATTTATGGTGCTCGAGCCAGTAATGGAGTAATTCTGGTTACATCTAAAAGGGGAAAAGCAGGAGCTTCATCAGTAACTTTCAAAATTAGGAGGGGCATAAGTGATCTAAATGTACCATACAACTTCTTAAGTGCAGAAGATTATATCAAATGGACTCGAATGGGTGTCGTCCAGGCAATGGTAAATGGTACTCTTGGTACAGTCGCAGCAAATACTGCGTTATCTGCCATAGGGCCAAGAGGTACCGGTAATTTATATAAAGATGCATCAGGCAATATTGTCGATGGCAATTATAGCACTGCTGGGGTGTGGAGCGTGATGAGACTTTCTGATACAAACAAAGAGCTCTTGAGCAAACCGGGCTGGAAGACTATGAAAGATGCCGTAAAAACCAACGCTGCAGGTAACTATGACCCAAATGGGACTATCGCAGATCTCATTTTTAAAGATTTCAATTATGGAGATTTTGGTCTAAACCAGTCTGCACCAATAGGTGATTATAATTTAGGATTTAGTGGTGGTAACGAAAAAGGGAAATATTTTGCAAATTTAGGTTATTATGATGAAGGAGGCCTGTCTATAAAGACTTTTTATAAAAGGTACAACTTTACATTCAATGGCGATTATAATATAAACTCCTGGCTAAAGTCAGAAAGTGGGATTCAGTTTGCCAGAGCTGAATGGAGAGATCAATCTTTACAGAATGGGGAAGGCAATTATTGGGGCAGGATGCTTTCGGCACCGCCTACGATGAGAGGGTATAACGAAAATGGGGAATTGTTACTAGGCAGAGATGCTAGTGATGGTAATCCTATTTATAATATTGATAAATACAAAAGGAAAAATCAATCCGATAAATTTACTTTAAATCAGGCTTTCAATATAAATCTTACTAAAGATCTTTTTGTAAGGGTCAATGGCATAT
>JBATLS010000231.1:0-2215 GCA_049289435.1 Saprospiraceae bacterium
CATTTAGATCTTTGATGGAGAGTATGGTGGGATTTGTATTCATGTATTAAGTG
This sequence comes from Saprospiraceae bacterium, assembly GCA_049289435.1. Lineage (GTDB taxonomy): Bacteria > Bacteroidota > Bacteroidia > Chitinophagales > Saprospiraceae > OLB9. The sequence continues at coordinate 54 of JBATLS010000231.1, forward strand.
ATAAATGTAGATATTAAATCAAAAAGAATTAAGTTTTTACTAAAAAGAGTAAATAAATTATGATCATGATTAGTTTTGCAACCAAAATCTGTGAGTTGGGCAAACTTAAGAAAATAAAACAATGGATCATATCTGATGCCATGAACGGATTGCTATTGTGGGCACCCAAAAAGATCAATGAAAGAGACTCTACCTTTCTGGCAATGTTGGCTTTGGCGGCGGTGAGCCTGGTATGGGGGACGACCTGGGTGGTATCAAGACAAGGTGTATTACATATGCCTGCTTTGCAACTTGCGGGCATTCGCCAACTCATAGGAGGAAGTATTTATCTTGGATACTTCGTGCTAAAAAAATATCCCCTGCCAGAAAAAAAAGATCTGATGCCTTTGGTTTTATTATCGTTTCTCAACTTTGTATTGAGCAACGGGCTGAGCACTTGGGGAGTGAAATATATATCTTCTGGTCTGGCTGCCATCATCGGAGCTATCTTCCCACTATGGTTGGTGATCATTGGACTCGTTGCATATAAACAAAAGCCAGCAAAAAAAGCCATTATTGGTATGTTGATCGGGTTTTCTGGGATTTGTATTATATTTTATAGATATTTACCTGATTTTGTAAACCCAAATTTCAGATTCGGCATTGCGCTATCGTTCATAGCCACCATCTCATGGGCATTTGGAACATTATACACCAAAAAACACGCTAAAGTCTTCAACCCATATTTCGGCTTAGGATTCCAGATGTTTTTGGCAGGAGCCATCTTATCAATGGTGTCTTGGTTTGACCCCAACCATCTTCCTGTTAGCGAAATACCATTTATATCATGGTTTGCCATATCTTACCTGGTGATCGTAGGATCTTTAATTGGCTTCATATGTTATTTATATGCACTGCAAAATCTATCCGCTGAGCAAACATCCATATATGCCTACATCAACCCGATAGTTGCCATCATAGCTGGATGGTTGATCCTCGACGAGATGCTTGGATTCAATATCCTGATTGGATGTTTGGTCACTTTGTTTGGCATTTATCTAGTCAATCGCAGCTTTGCAGGCAAATGATGGAATTTTAAACATACTCTTAGTTATGATATTGAAGTGTTGAGTCTGGTGTTTTGAATTCCTTATTCTTTGTGATTCTTATTGTATTGAAGCCTTGGTGGCAAAATAAAATATATTTGGCATGTACTCATATATCGAAAATAGCTAATATTATATATCTTTGTATTATAATTCATTATTTTACAAATTAAATAATTTTGGCATGCGTCTGATGATTGTTTCTGTAATTTTATTTTTATCAAATTTTATCGTTGGTCAAAAACAGGTGGTTTGGTTTGATGTAGGTCTTAAAGCCCAATACGGAGCTGCAGGCCTTTACAACAAAGCCATCGCTGATTCTGACAATTATTCTTATGACATCTCCAAGGGATATGCATTCGGTGCAAAACTAGGGATCAATTTTGCATATAGTGGCATCGCCATAGATGTGATGAGAAGTAGTGCTAAGCAACAATTAGAACAAAAAGGGACAGCGATTACCCCTACGGTAGATTGGAGTGCATTGGACATTTATGTTTTGTTCAGAAATGCTAAAAACCTTGGGTATTTTGAGGTTGGCCCCAAAATTTCATTTATCAGCAAAGTGGAAGACAACATCGAGGCTACGGTCACCGATAGAAGTGTTGATTACAATAAAAATGTCATTTCTGGTGTGGTCGGCTTTGGCGCCAATGTCATGGGTAACGATGGAAGGTTCAGCGGCATCCTTGGTCTTAGATTGGAGTATGGGTTTACTGACTTTGTCAATGACGCAGGAAAAAATAGTAGCGCACCACTGAGAGACGCATCGGTATATGCCAGCAATGGGTATAAAAGTTCAAACGTCGCATTTGCCGGAGTAGTATTTGAATTGAACTGGGGTGTAGGATATTTTGGTAAGGCTCAATGTGGCAAGAGATCTAAATTTATCATGTTTTAATGATGATAGTGTAGAGACGCAATACATTGCTTCTCTACTGATTTTATTCAAATATTGCGGTATCAATTTGCAATAAAATATTTTTAATAATGAAGTGATTTAAAAACATATTGTTAATTCCTATGCAAGTCATAGAAACCCAGCTTTTCATAAAATTTAATCCCCATAGCTATCCC
>JBATLS010000232.1:0-4006 GCA_049289435.1 Saprospiraceae bacterium
ATGATCCTGAAGTGATAAATGACCAGATTTGCTTTTGCCAAAATCGGGCATATCCTTAAACTTACTATTTGCGACCATCTTTCTCCAGCTGTCATCATGCATGGTAAAGGAAACTACATTCACACCATTCAACCAAAACTCTACTTTCCCCTTGACACTCTTGATTCTGGCAGCGTTCCACTCTCCGGCAGGTTTCACAGTCGGATATTTACACTCTAACATATCGTACAAATCACCAGCGCGATGGGTCACGTACTGAGCATCTGGATGACATGTATTGTCCAGCACCTGCATCTCTGGTCCTGTATGCCATACGTAATCATACTTGTCATTTTCCACTACATTGAACATCACTCCACTATTTCCACAATTGCCAATTTTCCACTCATAGTGAAACTCATAGTCTTCATAAGGTTTGTCTGTGATGATGTCTCCACCATCAGCAGCCTGCCAATGTCCGCTCTTATTGGGCTTTGCATCCAGATGTATGGCTTTATCATTGATCACCCAACTCTTTCCTATCGATTTTTTCTTAAAATTGCGCCATCCTGAGAGCGATTTTCCGTCAAATAGAAGTTGCCAGCCTGCTTTTTGTTCACTTGGTGATAAAGTATTATTGGCAAATACAAAAGGTGCTTTGGTCACTTTGCCCAAGTTGTCTTTAGGCACTTGATTGACCGTGTACCAACCTTCTGTACTCCATAGCGAACGACCCGCTTCACTCACAAAATGTTTTTTGAGTCTCACGTATATCATGTGATTATCTTTGTGCCCATCAAACTCTATAAACACACGCTTTCGGTCATCGGATACAGCGGCTGATTTTACCTTTAGTTTTTTCTCGTCCATCTTCGGTCCACCATATTCTATCGTGGGGAGATAATACCATTGATTTACTTCGTAGTCATCAGGATTCCATCCGTCTCCGTCTTCGAGTGGCTCTGTAAATTCGATTTCCATACCATTGGTTTTGGCTCTGATAGCCAACATCTCAAATGTGGGTTGATTATTAAATACCAACCTTTGTAATCCATAATGCAATTTTCCACTTTGACCCCAGTTGCCAGGATTTCCGATACCACCTACATATAAGTCTCCACCAGGACCCCATGCCAGACGATTGACACCAGCTTCCAAGCCTTGTATAAACCTAAATACACATCCTTGCAACTGGCCATTCACTTCTTCTACAAATACCCTTTTGACACCACCGTGGGTGACTTCGCCATGTATCATTTGACCTTTATATGGACCTAAATCTATCGCCAATGGCGTACTCGGTGAGTTACCGATCTCATCCTGAGGCAACCAAACTACTGGCAGGTCTTCTTTTTTGTCTTTTGTACCCAATGGATCCACTGATCTTGATCCAAACCATGCGCCATCTCTTACGTGAACAATCTTGGACGAAGGTAGCCAGTCACCCTGATTATCTGCCACAAAAATGTCCCCTTTATATCCGATGCCTACACCATTGGGCGTGCGAAGTCCGGAAGCTACAAATGATAGTGCTCCGGTATTTTTATTGACTTTGATGACCTTGCCTCTATCTTCGATTTGTGGTTGTGTGCTGGCTCCCCCAGGATTGATGGCTGTAGCCAATGTAGCATAAAAATGGTCGTCCTTATATGCCAATCCAAAACCGAACTCGTGAAAATTGGCAGAGACCTTCCAGTCGTCGCACAAAGTTTGGTACTCATCTATGATGTCGTCTCCATCGGTGTCTATCAGTCTGGTCATTTCGTGTTTTTGCATGACATAGATAGTGTCATTGACCACTTTTACTCCCAATGGTTCAGCCAGTCCAAAGGCAATCCTCTTGGCTTTCATTTTGGTGGTATCGCCCGTCTGGACATCACTCAATATATATACTGACCCTGCAGCATCCCAGGTGCTCACAATCATCCTTCCATCAGAAAGAAAATCAATGCCTCCTACTTTAGGTTGAAAGTCATTAGGTCTGGCTTGATGCAGATCAAACGACGGATGTACTTCCATAAGTGGGTACTGGTCTCCAGGTATTTTGGATACATTGGCCATAGGTAGCTTGTAGTTTCTCAACATGTCAGATATGTCATTTTTGTGAAATATTTGAGATCTGGGGATGACTTCAAAATCTTTGTCTCCGGGCTTTTTCCAGTTGAATGATAGGAAACTGCCTCCGGATCCTTGAAAAAATTCCAGCCTAAATGGATAATATCCTGGCGTCATAGATATACTTACCTCTCCATATTCGGCACCGTGCAACCCATCATTATCGATGACTTCTTTATTGTTGATAAATAATTTCGAGACATCATCACTCCATATATGAAAGGTATATGTACCACTGGTGTCTATTTTGAGCCAACCATTTGCAACCAATGCGAAATGATCTTTCAGATCCTTAAAGTCGCCGCCTGACAAATTATCAAAATTGGACAACACCCCGGCAAATTTTGGTTTTTGAGTACTCTTAATATTAGGCATCACTGAAGTATTCTGCGGTATATCATATATTTTTACCACACTTCCGGGTATCATATTTTCTTTGCTGGCGCTCGTATCTGACCCCAAAGAGATCAATGTAGCACTCTTTGAGTCCACCGAATTATCTTCAGTATCAGCATCCAAAGACAAAATGTAGGCCACCATTTCGTTGATGATCTCATCTGGCAAATCTGCATGGGGAGTCATAGCCTGTTCGCCCCAGACGCCAGATCCACCATTCTTCACTTTACTTGATAAGAGGGTAATGTTTTCAGGTGAGTTTTTATATTTTTGAGCTATCGCAGTATATGCAGGCCCTATAGTTTGCAGATTTTTATTGTGACAGGTCTTACAGTCGCTTTTCGCAATGTGTTTAAGTCCTTCAGGTATGTCACCTTCGATGGCTTCTTCTTTCTCTTCTCCACCCGCCACATTTTTATTGGCTATGGTAGGCTGATTTAAAAAGGTGACATTAAATGTGGTATTATCATTACTTTTTAGAGTCAATACCGCATCTACGTCCAGAGTAGAGACTTCATCGTATTTTACTTCTACTTTGCTTGCAATACTCATTTCAGCATCGGTATTAATATTACTTTCTACCACAATAGAACTGATGTTGGTTTTCAATAATACTTTGATGTTGTCTGGCACATTGGCAGTCGTGAAATTTCGCACCAATATAGGCTGCCCAGACGATGAAAGACTGGCTTCGACCTCTTCATAAACATCGATGGGTTTAAGGAGACTTTCAGTGGAGAGGTGGTACATTAGCTGAACTTTTCCTTTGACAAAACGATGGCCTTTATAGTCATATCTGGTGGTAAGCGTATCCGTTCCTGAGAGAAGCTGCCATGGGTTTTTATATTTATTTTCTACATAGCTGTTGCCGACACTTATCGGTTGTGGTCCATGTATCGTAGTGTACACTGCTCCATCAAAATATACACTTCCTTTCCATGCTTTATACATTGCACCAGACGCTGCATGATATGATACCCAAAGATCTTTGGACAATGCCAAAGTGATCATACGTGGGTAACCATCGAGGACTGATCTGAATACCCAGTGATCAAGTGGCCTTTCGGTAGTAGCAGTGGTGCCATTTTTGGAGCATCCAATAGCAATAGAAAATAAGATAATGGTGGAAATGGTCTTGATGAGTTGCATGAAAAATATATGGTTGATGAAGGAAATATTGATACAAGGTACTAAAGTATTAATACATATCTGAATAGTTAAAATTTTATGAAGTTATTTTTCAGCGCCATCTCAAATAGGGGAGTAGGGTAAGCAGCAGACCTTTCCGATTATCGAAGAATCGGTCTGCTTCGGGCTTGCCCGTACAGGCATGTCTGCCTATGGCATGGCGTGTCTGCTTATGGCATGGCGGGCTTGCCCGTACAGGCGGGCCTGACAAGTGCAACTGGTCTGTATTATATGGATATCATCTATAATTGAGATTCATACATTAGGACATCTTGTATGTCTGAAACCACTCCCTAAAAGTTCATTTTGAATAATTCTATCTGAACTA
>JBATLS010000233.1:0-4028 GCA_049289435.1 Saprospiraceae bacterium
ATTTTATATATAAACTTTCAAATGTTGAATTAACTGATGCAGAAATTGAAGCTATTAACTCGATTCAAACAAGTAGTAAAATTAAGGATAGAATAGAAAAAATAAGGAACCTTTCGGGTAAATTAAATTTTGTTCAAACTGAAAGTACCGTTTTTGGCAACAATTTATTATTAATAGATAGTGCTTTACCTAAAATACTTTCAGAAATTATTTATCTCTTTTTTACTTCAGAATATTCAAAAATAGTGGACTTAGTAAATGAGATTACAATAATGAATCCGCTTCATTATAATTTCGAATCAAATCATCCATTTTATTTCTACAAAATAAAGCGGTTTTTAACAGACATAGCTTTAGGAATGGTGCCTTCAAAAGTTTGGACTGGTGAATTAGATGTTACAGGGGGATATCTAGTAGTAAAAGAAGATGGAGAAATTTTATGCTATCATATATATAGTCGAAATGAATTTGAAGACTATTTGCTAAATAATACGAAAATTGAAACTGCTAGCAGCACAAGACACGATTTTGGAAAAATTTATAAAGAAAACAATCAACAGTTTTTTAAGTTGAATTTGCAAATAAGGTTTTTGAAATGATGACATTTATCATAAGTTACTATTTTCACTAATATACTTCCATTCACAACTTAATTAGAAATTTAAAATACACTGTTCTCTAATTATTTTCTAAACATAATGGCATAAAACAAAGATAGAAAACGTTTGTGCAATCGATTTCTGTCTTTCGTTTTCTGATAATACTTAATATGAGATATTCTTTATAAAGTTAATTCACATATATTATGTGCGCCCACTCAACAATGACTCCATAGATACCTTGTCTTCCACATAACTCTTTATATCTGAAATCTTGATTCTTTGTTGCTCAAGGGGATCTCTATCTCTGATCGTCACCGTACCGTCTTCCAATGTATCATAATCAATGGTCACACAGTAAGGTGTCCCAATAGCATCCTGACGCCTGTACCTACGACCAATCGCATCTTTTTCATCGTACTGACAATTGAAAGATAATTTGAGCTGATCATATACATCACTCGCAGCCTTGGTGAGATCTTCTTTGTTTTTGAGTAATGGCAAGACCGCCACTTTGACAGGAGCAAGTGCCGGGTGAAGTTTAAGTACTATTCTGGTCGAATCTTTTCCGTCTGCATCTGGTACATTCTCCTCAGTGAGTGCGTTGGTCATCATGGCGAGAAACATTCGATCACAACCTATGGATGTCTCCAATACATATGGCACATAGTTTTCATTGAGCTCAGGATCAAAGTACTGTAGCTTTTTGCCAGACAGTTCCTGATGCTGAGTTAAGTCAAAATCAGTCCTTGAGTGGATCCCTTCCAACTCCCTGAAACCAAATGGAAATTCGAATTCAATATCTACAGCCGCATTGGCATAGTGAGCAAGATTGGCATGATCGTGAAATCTTAATTTTGATCCGTCGGTGCCCAATGCTTTATGCCATTTCAATCTTGCCTCTTTCCAGTACTCGTACCACTCCATCTCTGTACCGGGGCGTATGAAAAATTGCATCTCCATTTGCTCAAACTCCTTCATTCTAAATATAAACTGTCTGGCCACGATTTCATTTCTGAATGCTTTACCGATCTGAGCGATACCAAAGGGAATCTTCTGTCGCGTGGACTTTTGGACATTGAGGAAGTTTACAAAAATACCCTGGGCTGTTTCGGGTCGCAAGTATAGTTTGCCTTCTTCCCCTGCAATATTTCCCAGTTGGGTATTAAACATCAGGTTAAATTGTCTTACCTCAGTCCAATTGCGAGATCCGCTTTCAGGGCAGACGATTTCGTACTCTTCTATCATCGCTTTAAGATCATCCATATCACCTGCTTTCATAGCATTAGCAAGTCTGCTAAGAGTGGTATCTATTTGCTTTTGGCGCTCTATGATTCTGTCGTTGGTGGCTCTAAATTTTATTTCATCAAAAGAATCACCAAATTTCGACTTAGCTTTTTCAACGTCTTTGAGGGTTTTTGCTTCTATCTTTTCTGCGTATCCTTCTATCAATTGATCAGCGCGATATCTTTTTTTGGAATCTTTATTGTCCACCAAAGGATCATTGAAAGCATCAACGTGTCCGGAAGCTTTCCAGGTTTTGGGGTGCATAAAGATGGCTGCGTCCAAACCTACGATATTTTCATGCATCTGAACCATGGATTTCCACCAGTAGGCTTTGATATTGTTTTTCAATTCTACACCATAAGGACCATAGTCATATACTGCGCTCAACCCGTCATATATCTCACTGCTTTGAAAAATAAAACCATACTCTTTGCTATGTGCAATCAAATTTTTGAAGTCCATGACTATATTTAATTTTCTAAAATTCTAAATAAAGCCACAAAAATAAGATCATTCTAACAATTATCTTTGATATACCAAAAGTAAATTAAATTCTTTTGACTCTAATCCAGGGCAAATGATAATTAAAAGCAAGTTTAATCGTTATATCAAACATAATTAAAACAATGAATTACTTTATGATAAACAAGATTATGCTATTCATTTTCATAGTAGCTGCTACTACTATTTATAGTTGCTCTAAAGACGACACTGGTTCAAACACAAATGTAGATTGCACCGGTACTACACCGACTTACAATAATGACATTGCTGCAATTTTGAATGGGTCATGTGCCACTTCCGGATGTCATGCGGGCACATTTCCAGCAGACGGGTTGGATTTGAGCTCTTATACCAAAGCTAAAAATGCAAGTCTCAATGGCAAGGTACTCCAGTCTATGAGACATGATGCAGGGGTAAAAGCTATGCCTCAGAATGCAGCAAAACTATCCGACGACAAAATCAAAAAAGTAACTTGCTGGATCAATAATGGTGCTCCGGAATGATGATTTTGATATGAAAATTTAGGTAAAAGTAAAGCTATACTATTACTTTCTTTCATTGTAGCTAAGAGTATGTTTGGATTTTTAATGCCTCATAATCAATATTTTCAACATACTCAATAGAAGTTTTATCGCTTATTATTCATCAAAAGAAAAGTAGGCTGTATTCATTATACATAAATATTGGTTCCATACTAACTTTTTGGAGCTATATGTGGTTTATTGTTTATGCAAATTTCGAATTGCATAGTTAAAACAATATTCATCACCTACATCCAACAAGTATTATGAAATCTTTCAAAACTTTAGTCAGTTTACTATGTATAGCTTTTACTGCGTTGACATTGAGTGCACAGGTGGAAGAGCAAATGAAGCTTGACAATCTGAGATATTATCTATCATCCATCAAAGACAACATACAGAATATGCGCTATTATGCTGACTCTGCTCAGATGCTGCTGCTATTGGATCGGATGGAAGCACTTACTATTGATGTGGATGATGAACTCAATAAAATAGTCATCCCTGAACCAGAAGCCGTAGAAGATATGACCGAAACTATGGACACACCTGCATCCACCACTCTTGAAGATACCAATTCAGATTACAATACCGATGTTGATATGAGTTCTGATAATCAAGCCAGTGGTATTGGCATTTCTAAATTTATTCCCTTTGGCAAAAAAATGAATACCAGTCTGTTTGTAGAATTTGGGATCAATGCTTTGCATTCGAAAAAAGACATCACCCCATCGGTACTTGCTCCAGAGATCAACACTGCAGGATCCTGGTATTGGCACTTTGGATTGAAGCGCACAGCCCGCATAGGTGGTAGCAACAGTAAGGTAGCCTTCAACTATGGAGTCAGTTATCTCATCAATCGGTTGACATTTGAAAACGATGTCCGACTCAGCACCAATGCCTCCAATCAACCTGAATTTGTACACGTACCAAATGTCAAAGACAACCCCAAACTCAACATAGGGTACATCAACATACCTCTTACTTTTAGCTTTTCTCTGTCCAAAAAAACGAAGTTGCATCTGGGTGGCTATGCTGGATATAGAATCCATACAGTCCAAAAACTCAGACTCAAAGTACCCAATGAAACCATCCATGAACACATCTACGCCAGACA
>JBATLS010000234.1:0-5146 GCA_049289435.1 Saprospiraceae bacterium
TCAGACTTAGTAAAGTGAAATGTAAAACCGATAGATTGAAGTCAAACAAATATTCGAATCTTTGGGTAAATAAATCACTCAGTTGATCAAAATAGTATTCAAAATAAGGGCTTTTGCCATAGGCAGATCTGATCGAATGCAGGTGTTTGTCCATCCACTGTTCATCATAAGATATCAGTACATCTTTGATATTTTGCTGGTTGTTTTTTCCTTTGACCAGAGGTATGGTTAGTGTTTGCACACCATTTGCAGTCAGTAAGTCAAACCTGTTTCGCATCGATCTTTTATGATAATTTTCTTGGGCTTCTATCAATATTACATCTGTACAAAGATACATGGAGTAAAGTGGGATAGGCCCTAAGATATGACTTTCATGAAGGATGGTGTTCATATAATAAGCAACGATTTTATCAACTTAAGCCGCGTGCAGACAAATGATGGAATTTTAAACATACACTAAGTCTCAAAGGTATCACTTTTTGCTTCACCAACTGACTTATACCCTATGGAAGTGAGCAGATAACTGAACAAATTTTACAAATTTGACCTTGTATCAAGCAAAATGAAAGATTTTTCATACATTTACTTTCAAATAAAAAATTTATGCAATCTAAGTTCAATTTATTGGTTTTTGTGATGGTGTGCTTGTCAGCAAATATATTTGGCCAAATCCAAAAAGCTCCAGATAGGGTAGATGGTGAAGGTCCTTTCAGCAAACTCATCATCCGGGGGGTTACATTGATCAATAGTACCGGAGCTCCTCCCATAGGGCCAATAGATATAGTAGTCGAAAACAACATCATCAAGCAAATCAAGAGTGTCGGGTATCCCGGTGCACCCATCAATGACAAGGACAGGCCAAAGGCAGAAGCTGGGGACAAAGTCATGGATTGTACGGGATTGTATTTATTGCCAGGATTTATTGATATGCACGGTCACATAGGAGGTCAGTCTCAGGGCACTTCAGCAGAATATGTGTTTAAATTGTGGCTGGCGCATGGTATCACCACCATAAGAGATCCAGCCAGTGGTAATGGGGTGAAATGGACGATGGAACATAAAGCCAAAAGCCTTAAAAACGAAATAGTAGCACCTCGAATATTGTGTTATCCTGCATTTGGCTCTGGTTCAGATAAGCCAATATCCACACCAGAAGAAGCACGTGCATGGGCCAGACAAAATGCTCAAAATGGTGCGGATGGGATAAAGTTTTTTGGAGCAGCGCCAGAAATATTTAAGGCCGCTCTTGACGAGAATAAAAAGTTAGGGTTGAGATCTGCATGTCATCATGCCCAGCTGGAAGTAGGACGAATGAATGTACTCGCTACCGCAGCGGCTGGCCTGACATCGATGGAGCATTGGTATGGCCTGCCAGAGGCATTGTTTGATGGTCAGACACTGCAAGATTATCCTGCAGATTACAACTATAATAACGAGCAAAATCGATTTGAAGAAGCAGGTAAACTATGGAAACAAGCCGCCAAACCCGGCAGCGAAAGATGGAATTTTGTCATGAACGAACTGCTTAAAATAGATTTTACCCTCGATCCTACCTTCAATATTTATGAAGCCAATAGGGACTTTATGCGTGCCAGACAAGCAGATTGGCACAAGATATATACATTGCCTTCTCTCTGGCAGTTTTACGCACCGAGTAGGATATCTCACGGATCGTATTGGTTTGACTGGGGTACAGAGCAAGAAGTAGCCTGGAAAGAAAATTATAAAATTTGGATGCAGTTTGTCAACGAATATAAAAATCGGGGTGGGAGAGTGACTGCGGGTTCAGACTCGGGATTCATCTATCAGCTATATGGTTTTGGGTATATCAGAGAGTTGGAATTATTGCGGGAAGCAGGATTTCAGCCATTGGAAGTCATCAGAGCAGCTACCTTGAAGGGGGCTGAAGCCTTGGGTATGGATAGTAAAATAGGTAGTGTCGAAGTCGGTAAATTGGCAGATTTTGTCATTATCGAAGAAAATCCATTGGCAAACCTTAAAGTTTTATACGGTACAGGTACGGTCAAGCTTAATGACGCCAACGAAGCAGTCAAAGTAGGAGGGGTAAAATACACAGTGAAAGATGGGATCGTCTATGATGCTAAAAAACTATTGGCAGATGTGAAGGCCATAGTGGATAAAGCAAAAGCAGAAAACGATTTCGAAATTTTACAACCAGGGGATAAAAAAATCAAACCATAATCAAAAAACTGAGGTTATACTCAATTTGAATATATAATTTCTAAAGGTATGTTTACTACAAATTACTTCAACACTTTTATTGAAATTGCACCGGATTGCAGAGCCAATAAAGGAGAAGTCCCTCAACAAAAAGGCGACAAAAAAACTGTTGCAAATCTTCAGTTTGATATGATTTATGAAAACCCATACAGATATACATCTGATGAAGTTTTATTTGGGGTATTTGTTTTGCGAAAGGAATTTGATGCGGCAGAAATCATATTACAGAAAGAAATATATTTTTCTAAAGGACAACCCTGTTTGCGTGCATCACCATTGACCAAGTCTTATGGATGGGGTGTGCATTGTGATACAGAAGGGAAAATCGCAATTTATGGAGCTGAAACTAGTGAATATGCAAGCTTTATAGCGGATAATTCTATTAAAAAATTTAAGGCTATGAGATCAAGTAAAAAATAAGTTCATTACTAATTATGATTCAATGTATCCCTGCTTCGTGGAGCAATAAGTTGCATCCCCTCAGGTCACTAGCATCTTGCCGACCGACAATCTCAAAGGTTTGATCGTCATGAAGGATGCCCAGGTCTTCTGTTTGTATAAATGCACAGGAGTCTATATTGGCCAGATCAGTGATACATAAGATGCCCGGTTTACCCAATCTTTCATTAGAAAGTGGGTCATTGATTTGTTTGGTTTGTACCTGTAGAAATTCATGTTGCTTAAAGCATCCATTGGATTCTGAATATACTTGTGATAACATTTCTGTCATACCATATTCCGAATAGACCTTGTCTGTGGCCCAAAGTGCTCTAAACGTTTGATGCAATTCTTTTTTGGTCAATTCTTGTTTTCTACCTTTCATGCCTCCGGTCTCTACGATGATCAATTGGGGATGAGCATGGGAATACACATCCCCAAAATCCAACAAAGCATGGGTGACACCAAACAAAACCACAGGAATACTTTTATCTGTGCATAACTTAATAGCATCAGCTAACGCACCATGGTCTCGAAGGTAAAACCCACTCTCCTCGAAATCAGACAGCTGAATAAAGTGATCGACCATACTGATCAATGAGGAGCCTTCCCGATCCAAATATCCCGGGAGTAGTGCTAAAAAGCAATAGTGTCCAGGAGGACCAAAATGTTTTTGCCAAAGATGAGTGGCGTGTTGTCTATAAAATGACACATCCCTCACATAATGCGAAGATCTGAGAGAATGGGTGGTACCACTACTGGTGAAAATTTCTTCATGATCAAATTGCCCAGATTTGATTTCTCTGTATTTAAATGCCGATATTGGCAAATGAGGGATTTCATTTTTTTGTAGTACATTTTTGTCACTTTTTCCAATCGAAGTACAGAATTGACGATATATTGGATTATATTTGTACTGGTATCTAAACAATGACATGGCATACTCGTCCAACAATTCTGTATGACCGTTTGTTAGATATTGATGATATTGGATGAGTTGCGACCGCTCCTGTTTAATTGTTGGATACATTTTTTTACAAAATATTATGATGGCACAATATAAGGTCAATTATTGTAAATGTTTTTTTTGTATCATTTCTACAATAAACTAAGAGTATGTTTAAATTTTTATTGCTTTATACCTAAATATCTATCCATGAGATTTTATTTATTCATTTTTCTCTTATTTTCGATAGCATCTTGTGTGCAGCCTCCGGAGTATTCCAATACACCTACCTTGGAATTCAGGGGTTTTTCTAAAGATGTCATGAGACAAGGCTCAATTGGTCAGGATTCAGTGACATTGGTATTGTATTTTACAGATGGAGACGGCGATTTTGGTTCCAAAGGAGATGACCCTACTACCAATGTTTTTCTGTTGGATAAAAGGACCAATCAAACATTTAGAGAATATAAAGCACCTTTTATCCCGGAGGAAGGTGCCGGCAATGGGATTTCTGGTACAATGTCTATTAAAGTACTGACGACCTGCTGTGTGTATAGTCAGGCAAGTGGTATTCCGCCATGTGAACGGTCATTGGAGTTTCCGACCAATGATTTGATTTTTGACATATTTATCACAGACAGATCAGGCAACAAATCCAATGTAGTAACCACCACCCCTATCAAATTGAGTTGCATTTAGAGGATGTTTATACTTAAAGTAACTTAAATTGCAAAAATATATAATTTTAATCGTTTGATTTTGAACGTATTAAAATTAATATTTTTCGCAATTTAATTTCTTTTGACTATAAATTTGCTGCTTGAAGACAAATGATGCAATTTTAATCATACACTTAGTCAAAAGTTGCCCATTGACCAGTTAAATTATTTGGGTGTATCTCAAAATTTCACTTTTATACAATTTCTTTTTAGATTACCCCATCCCTGCCCGCTTCGCAGCAGGCGGGCCTGCCCGCTTCGCAGCAGGCCTGCCTGCCCCGTAGCGGGTAGGGATGGGGTAATCTAAAAAGAAATTGTATAAAAGTGAAATTTTGGGATACACCCAAAAATATTAATTTTAATACGTTCAAAATCAAACGATTAAAATTATATATTTTTGCAATTTAATTTACTTTAAGTATAAATATTTATAATGATGGAACTTGGGTATAAAAAGCAGGTTTCTATTTGTGTTGAAGCCCTTTGCCAAATTTGTTATTCAAGTTTAAAAGCGAATCTGTTATGATCAATTCTTTTTATTATTCATTAGAAAAAAAATTAAAATATAAGTCAGTTTTGTCATTGTTAGTGCTCACTGTCCTACTATCATCTTGCAAAAATAATGAAGCAACATCGTCAGTTAAACATGATGGTATGGTATTAATTCCGGGTGGTACTTTGGACATGGGAGGAGACAATGAGCAGGCAGATGCCAATGAATTTCCAAAGCATCAGGTGAGTATTCAATCATTTTACATGGACGAAACAGAAGTCACCAATCGAGCTTTCAAAGAGTTTGTGG
>JBATLS010000235.1:0-2122 GCA_049289435.1 Saprospiraceae bacterium
ACCTGCCTCGCCTACCAACGGTCAGGCAGGCGCAGCCATAGCCGTAGCTACGGCGAGTATTTTTAACGCAGATATTCGGAAAAAGAACCACATTTAATTAAGTTCTTTATCTGGACAGAGCACTAGACTCAATCTTTAAATTCTGACTTAGCCAACAAATATTTATCAAGAAACTCCAATGTCTTTTTGGCTGTCGTGATTTGATTTTCTTTTTTAGCAAAACCATGTCCTTCGTCAGGGTACAGTACATATTCTACCGGCACTCCATTGTTTTTTACGCCTCGCACGATCTCATCGCTTTCTACCTGAAGCACTCTCACATCATTGGCACCTTGAAATACGATCAATGGTTTTACTATTTTTTCATAATTGAAAAGTGGAGAAATGTTTCTCAACCTGACACTGTCTTGAGTGTAAGGATCACCCATCTCATCGTACAGCGCTTTTCGAAACGATTCCCAATAAGGTGGAATACTCTTTAATGTACGAAGCCAATTAGCAACACCAAATAGATTGACGCCGACTTCAAATTCATTGGGATGAAATGCCAACGCTCCCAATACCATACATCCACCATAACTTCCTCCGTAAATGCCTATGGCTGTACTATCGATATAATCTTGCTCGGCCAGCCATTTTTTACCCCAGATGCAATCTTTGAGATCTCCGTTGCTATGGTCTTTGTTGTCCATTTTGTAAAAAGTTTTGCCATAGCCACTACTTCCTCTGTTGTTGACAGCGAGGATGGCATATCCATTGTTGACCAGATGCTGGATGCTATTGCTAAATCCTACTCTGCTTTGTCCACCAGGCCCTCCATGTACCATGACTAAAGCCCCTACTGGTTTGGCTTTACTGGCTTGATGTGGTCTGTAATAGATGGCAGGTATTTCCAAACCATCGAATGATTTAAATCTCACCACCTCAGCTTTTACGAGATCACCTTCATTTATTTCCGGATTTAAGGTATTTGTCAATTTCTTGAGCGTTTTGGATTCGAAATCATAATGATATAAATTCCTAGGGCTCGTGCTGCTTCCGACAGTGAGTAAAGCACTCTTTTCACTATCTGATATAATGATATTCAGCACATCTCCATCAGGAATTGCAGGAAAAATTAATGGTTTATTGGTAGCGTGGTCATAAAGTAGTAATTTATTTTTACCATCTTCATTGACCAGAATAGTATGATATTTTTCATTTTCGCTGATAGACATATACGCAACTTCCCACTTATCTTCATAGTATTTGCTTTGGACACCCGTATGGAGATTGTACTTGACCAAATAAGAAAACTCAGCATTATCATTGGTAGTAAAATATAGAATGCTATCGTTTTTCTCAAAGGCTGTCGCTGACCATGATGACTCGGTGTTATTGCTTATTTTTTTATATGTTTTTTGTTGTGTGTCATATAGATAAAGTTCGTTTTTGTCTGTAGTAATACTTTTGGATAGTGCGATGAATCTTTGTGTACTGCTGATGAGATTGATATCATAGCTCGAATCATTTTGGAATACCATCTGCGGTGACTGCGTTTCAATATCAATTTGCCACAGGTCAAAAAATCTATTGTCCCGTTGATTGCTGGTGATGAGCATGGATTTTTTATCGGCACTCCAATCAAAAAAGCTATTAGCACTTCCTGGCCAGGGAGTCAGATCTTTTGATAAAGTATCTCGATTGTTAGCCAGATAAATATGCGAATTCTCATCCCCACCTTTATCAGCGGTATAAATAAAATCATCACTGCCTGGTACATATTGTTGTGCCCAATTGGACTCGACATTGGACTTCGTAAGCATAGTAATGGTGGTATCGGCAATATTCAATTCGCCTACATTGTATATACCGGTTTTGTTGGTACCTATCAGAATTTTGCTTTCATCGGCACTGAAGTCAACTCCATAGATGTCTATGTTATCATACAACTGTTCTATGCTATAATTCTTAGGCTCAAAGGATTTCGGCTCTTTATTGCATGATATAAATAATAGTGCAATGGCCAAAGGAAAAGTAAAACTGATTAGTTGGTGCAAGGTTGGTCTAATTCCATTGTGGTGAGTCATGATTACTGTGATTTGATGATGTAGCAAATATAGTAAAAATCAAATCAAATATT
>JBATLS010000236.1:0-3243 GCA_049289435.1 Saprospiraceae bacterium
TGATCAATATTGCACATCCTGATGATCGGGAGATGCTGGAGAAAGCTTGTTTTGATCGCTTCAAAATATTCTGATTGGTTTATTTTTAGTAAATCAGACGTACAATTTTTTAGGTTTATGAGGCCAGAAAGGTAGTTATTTTAAATGTTGAATTTTTTAATGGGCTAATCCCGATAGCTATCGGGAAAAACCTAACACCTACCAACCTACTCCTCTTCTTGTACCGAAGGAGGATACATGGTTTTTAGATTTCTAAACATATCTTCTACTTTGTACATCTCGTCGATCGTTTCATCGAAGTAAAAAAAGATGGAGGGTATTCTTCTGATTTGATTTTTGATCCTTCGAGCCAAGGCAATTTTGAGCATTTGGGTATGCCTGATGACCTTGTTCAAGACTAGGTCTTTGTCGTCTGCATTAAAGATGCTGAGATATACTTTTGCTTGTGCTAGATCTGGGGTAACTTTGACAGCAGTCACTGTGACAAAAGCACTTCCATATATATAAATACCATGCTCCTGAAAGACGGGTGCAAAATTTCTTTTGATCATTTCGCTGATCTGTAGTTGTCTCTTACTATCCATTATTTGTATTAATCTCACAAAATTAATACTTTTGTACTTAAGCAAGCTATAACTGTAGGATATTTTGGCACAACCAACCAATATACTGGATACACCCATAGAGTACGTCAAAGGTATCGGGCCTGCCCGTGGGGAGACTTTTCGAAAAGAATTGAATATCCATACGGTGGAAGATTTGCTATTTACTTTCCCATTCAGGTACATAGACCGCACTATTTTCCACAGTATCAAAGACATAAATGCTGATGGAGACAATATACAACTCAAGGGCACACTCCTCTCTCTCGAAAAAGTCAAAGGCAAGACCAATCGATCCCGACTGACGGGAATGTTTAAAGACAGTAGTGGTTTTATGGAGTTGGTGTGGTTTCAGGGTGCCACCTGGCTGGAGAAAACTCTTCAAGTCGGGCAGGAATACATCATCTATGGTCGAGCGACGATATATAGTGGCAAAAAGACGATGGCTCACCCAGAGATGGAACTTTTGTCCGATGCTGCCGTAGCTTTTGCAAAGACTTTCGATCCGGTATATTCCAGCACAGAAAAAATGGACGGCAAAGGCCTGGATAGCAAAGTAAGGAGAAAAATCATCAAAAACTTACTCAGTGCAGTCTCGGAGGCTGACCTTCCAGAGACACTGCCACCTTATGTCATCGAAAAGCTGAAGATCTGTAGCCGTTACCATGCTATACAATGGATTCATTTTCCAGAGACCGACCAACAAAAAACATTGGCCATCAACAGGATCAAGTTTGAAGAATTTTTTTTCGTTCAGATCAGACTACTGCAGAGCAAGATGTACCGAAAGTACAAATATCGCAGTGCGCCATTTACGAGCATAGGAGAGGTGTTCAATACATTTTACAATACCAAACTTACCTTTGAACTCACCAATGCTCAAAAAAAAGTCATCAGGGAGATTAGGATCGATATGGGCAAAACGTCCCAAATGAATCGGCTTCTCCAAGGGGATGTGGGCAGCGGCAAAACGGTTGTGGCTCTGCTTTCGATGCTGATAGCTATTGACAATGGTTTTCAGACTTGTCTCATGGCACCCACGGAGATACTTGCACAGCAGCATTATGAGTCCATTACCAGCGTTTTGGGTGATATGCCTGTCAAAGTGGCTTTTCTTTCAGGTAGCATCAAAGGCAAAAAGAGGCAGGTCATTCTCGATGATTTGGTCGAAGGTCAGATCGATATCATCATAGGCACACACGCGCTGATCGAACCTACTGTAGCTTTCCAGCGGCTTGGATTGGCCATCGTCGATGAGCAACATCGTTTCGGGGTGGCCCAGCGAGCCAGTTTATGGAAAAAAAATGACGAGCTCGCACCTCATATCCTGGTAATGACTGCAACACCTATACCCAGGACATTGGCTATGACTTTATATGGAGATCTGGATATATCTATTATAGACGAGTTGCCACCAGGTAGAAAAGAGATCAAGACCATCCACAAGTATGAACCGGCAAGGTCTGAGCTCCTACAGTTTATGCATAGTGAGATAGCAAAGGGCCGGCAGATCTATGTAGTATATCCGCTCATACAAGAGTCTGAAACGCTCGATCTTCAAAATCTTCAAGATGGATACGAAAGATTATTGCAATATTTCCCACTTCCCGACTACCAGATCAGTGTGGTCCACGGTCGCATGAAGGCCAAAGACAAAGACTGGGAAATGCAACGATTTATCAATAAGACTACACAAATCATGGTCGCTACTACTGTCATAGAAGTAGGGGTCAATATACCAAATGCTTCTGTCATGATCATAGAAAATACAGAGCGATTTGGCCTGTCACAACTACACCAGTTGAGAGGTCGAGTAGGTAGGGGGGCGGATCAGTCATATTGTATATTGATGACAGATTACAAAATATCAAAAGAAGGTAAAGAGCGTATCGCCACCATGGTGCGTACCAACAATGGATTCGATATAGCAGAGGCTGATCTAAAACTCCGTGGTCCGGGAGATATACAAGGTACGCAACAAAGTGGACTGCTTGATTTTAAATTGCTCAATATTGGGACCGACCGTGCCATCATGGATGCTGCCCGCAATATCGCCATCAGGATCATGGAGAATGACCCCAAATTGGAAAGGGATATCCACGAAAACATCCGTTATCAGGTCATCAGACTAAGACAAAAACATAAAGATTGGGCGAGGATATCGTGATGCTACTGGACATTTACTGTTTTGCGTTTGGGGAACGCTATATGTCACACTGCAAAATGTCTCCCTATAAATTAACATCAAAATTACAAAGATATTTAAATCACTGATTTGTGAAGTATAATTACGTCCATTAGAAAGATTTATGACAATCTTAGTACTGTTTGAATGCTATACCTAGTAGATCTACTTCTAAATTTAAATACGACGACCCCAAGTTAGAGCGGAATATCCACAAAAATATCCGATATCAATTCATCAACATAAAAACCATCACCCATCAATCCATTGATCATTAATCATTAATCATTAACAATTAACCATTAACCATTAACCATTATCCATTATCCATTAACCATTAACCATTAACCATTCTCCATTCACTTTTTCCAAGATATTGCCTATATTTGTATGAAAAATAAGTATTGTGATGAAAGATTACCCAGATATTCCGCAAAATCAGCCTGAAGTTGTCTC
>JBATLS010000237.1:0-2240 GCA_049289435.1 Saprospiraceae bacterium
GAAAAGTATGCTGATCATCCGGATTGTGTTTCAAAAAACCGATTACTCCCGATGAAAAGTAATCAGAAGCTCAACGCATATCTGAAGGAGCTTGCTGATATATGTGAAATCACTAAACCATTAACCATGCACATTGCTCGGCATACTTTTGCTACAACAGTTTTACTTTCAAATGGTGTAAGTATGGAGGCCACTAGCAAAATGCTTGGTCACAGTAGCATAAAGACCACTCAGATATATGGTAAGATACTTGAAACCAGGGTCGGTGCAGAAATGGAAATACTGAAAGCAAAATTGTCACCAGTCAAAAAAGCTGATCAAAAGCGAGACCTAAAATAAGATAATTTCTAAAAGCCCACCCCAAAAGTGGGCTTTTTGTTTTAAACATATTTAAATTTTTAAAAAATGTTGAGTTTGGTTATGTTAATAAATTGCAAAAATGCGTTATATAAAAAATGAGTAAAGAGAAAGAATAAAGGACCATTAATATCCATAACTGCATATGCTATTTGAAAGGCTACTTTCAATTCTCAAAAAATTTGAAGATGCATGTAGTGAGACACCACACACAGAATGCTTTGCATTGCCGTTAATCCAATCAAGACTTAGATTATTTAATGAGTTATCAGATGAAATCGTTGAATTGGAATCAGACTTTGATTTCAAGGACGTTGAAGATGAAATCAGGTATTTCAAAATTATAAAACCTATGTTTTATAAGTATGGAGTTTTTTACAATAGTATTTTCAAGATTATGGTTCGATATCCCCTTGGGCTGAAAAAAGGGAGTAAAAAATATTACTTTGATTGCATGAAAGAAGTCCGGGATGTTTTTGATAAACAGATTGAGATGTTTGAATACTATCGTGCTGGATATGACAATAATGATATTTTGATTTTTAGAAAAAGTTTTAAAGAAAGGAATATCTTTGCAGTTCTCCAAGGCACCCAAATGATTGAAGATTTTTTACATATTGCTACTGATAGCAGATCTTTTGAAGAAAAAATCAAGGATTATCCAAAGTACAAATGGACTGGTACTAAGATAGAAGCTGTTGTCCTGGTCAATGTGCTGGTCAAAGGTGGAAAGATCAATAATGGAGATGTGACGATCAAGGAAATCATTGACTACTTTTCCATCATGTTTGATATCGACCTTAAAGATTACTATAAAAAATATAAGGATGCCAAAGGTGCCGGTGATCCATTTAAATTTTTGGATTATCTCAAGAAAGTTTTTGCCAAGGACGTCGAAGAAGAGTACGAATAGTCAACGTAAGAAAGAAATCACTTCATCTTCGCTAATTTCCATATATTCACAGAATTCTTTGACTGTGACTAATTGGCGCAATTTCTTACCAAATTTCTGTCTGATTTGTAAAAGTAACCTTTGACCGTATCTCTCATTTCTACCTGTGATCAAAGCAACATCTTTGGGGTATATAATTATCCTTTTTTGAAGCTCCATTTATAACTATTTTTAAAATTCAGTTCTGATACACTATCCATACCTTTCCCATACTTTAGACTGCAAGTATCCATAGGTAAAATGAAGGTTATTATATTGTATTTTATCATTATATATAAATACAATAATTTTGAATATCAATTTAATGCTTTTGTGGGAAAATAAGTTTCATTTTAATGCATAATTACAACCTAAATGTACCATAATGTACCAAAAACAACCACTTTAAACATACTTATATTGACTTTGTGGGAAATGTGATACTACCTTTGGGTATTATTTAACATTTAAAATCAAGTCGTATGGCTAGACAGAAGAGTTTTTTGAAAATTGAGGGAACGCTTGATGAACTCACATTTTACAAATCAGATGGAACATATCTGGTGAAAACCAAAGGTGGAATTTCGGGGGATCGCATCGCGAATGACCCGGCGTTCCAAAGGACCAGGGAGAATGGCTCCGAATTTGGCATGTCGGCATCTGCCGGCAAGCAGCTGAGAACTGCATTTCGTAATCTGATGATGACAGCCAGTGATAAGCTGGTAACTTCACGATTGACAAAATTGATGACAGATGTGAAAAATCTGGATGCTGCCAATGCCCGTGGGGAAAGGCATGTTCATGAAGGTTTTGACCTTCCTGAAGGTAAAGCAGTGCTGAAGGGTTTCAACTTCAATATCAAATCGGTATTGAGTGGCATTCTTTTTACGCCTTTTGCGCTGAATACCACTACCGGTGCTTTGGATATCGTCGGTTTGGTACCCATTATGGA
>JBATLS010000238.1:0-8052 GCA_049289435.1 Saprospiraceae bacterium
GCTTTAGCTAGTGGAATGAAATGGATGATTAGATTGGCTTTAGCCAAACAAATGTATGATTTTGCAACAGGCTTAAACCATCTGGCCATTGAAATATTATCTATCTACAATCTTTCTAAAATGAAAAAAGAACACTTTTGCCCTTCAAAATATCTCAAAAATCAAAATTTCCACCTTACAAATGCTTCTATGGCCTCATACTCTGCCAGTCCAAGCACATTGTACAAATGCGCTGTCTCCTTATTTCTATCTTCTGCTCTTTGCCAAAACTCTCTTGTATCATCTCCTGGAAATACAGGATGATCTTTTTGAGACTGGTGCATAAAAATGGCTTTTCGCTTTTTGGTCAATTCATCTGGGCTGAGAGGTACAGCCATCTCTATCTCATCGATCGGCCACTCGTGCCATGCTCCTCTATACAACCAAAGATAACAATCCTTCCACCACTTCTGATCTTTGGTGCGTGCGAAAGCTTCAAAAATGGCATCCAGACATACCCTGTGTGTCCCATGAGGGTCGGCAAGGTCTCCAGCAGCATACACCTGATGAGGTTTGACCTCATTGAGCAGATCAATGATGATGTTAAAATCTGATTCCGAAAGTCTATTTTTTCTCACTCCACCCGTCTCATAAAAAGGCATGTCCAAAAAATGAATGTTTTTTTCGCCCAATCCGCAATACATCGCACCGCTTCTGGCTTCTTCTCTCCGTATGATACCTTTGAGCAATCTGAGCTCCTTGATGTCTGCTTCGTTGGCTTCCTTTTTATCCAAAAACTTACTCACTTTTTGTATGGTTTTGTAGAGTTCAGGGTGATCGACCCCTAAGGCTTTGGCATAATCTGCCATAAACTCTGCATATCTCCACGCATCTATATCATGCACTGCAATATTGCCAGATACCTGATAGGCTACATGCACTTCATGGCCTTGCTCTACCAGTCTAAGGAAAGTACCTCCCATAGAGATGACATCATCATCGGGATGAGGACTAAAGATGATCACTCGCTTTTTGGCCGGGTTTGCCCTTTCGGGTCTATGGCTATCATCGGCATTGGGCTTACCACCCGGCCATCCGGTGATGGTATGCTGCAATTTGTTGAATATCTTTATATTGAGACTATATGCAGAAGTGTATTCGGCGATGAGCTCTGACAACCCATTGTTGATATAGTCTTCATCAGTCAATTTTAGTAAAGGCTTTTTGAGCCGGAGTGACAACCAAATGACTGCTTTTGCTATGAGCTTGTCATCCCAATGGCAAATGCCTGCCAACCATGGGGTTTTCACCTTGGTGAGTTCAGATGATGCTGCGGCATCCAGATAAAATTTTACATTTCCATGGCTTTGGAGGTAGGTTGCTGGTATCATCTCGGTGATGTCACCTTCTATCGTCTGCTGTACAATAGATGCCTTGTGTGATCCCCACGCCATGATAAATATCTGCTTTGCTTTCAGGATGGTGCTGATGCCCATGGTGATGGCCCGATATGGTACACTTTCTTCTTTTCCAAAATCTTTGACGGCATCCATTCTGGTGAGATGATCCAGCTTGACCAGTCTGGTTTTGGAAGACAACCACGAGCCTGGTTCATTGAAGCCTATATGTCCAGTCCTGCCTATACCGAGTATCTGGATATCGATACCACCTAAGACGTCTATCTTTTTTTCATATTCCTGACAAAAATGCTCAACATACTCCATGGGGATGTCGCCATTAGGTATATGTACGTTGGTAGGATTGATGTCCACATGATTGAACAAAAATTCATTCATAAACCGTACATAGGACTGATTGGTATCCGGCTTCATAGGATAATACTCATCTAGATTGAAGGTGATGACATTGTAAAATGACAGTCCTTCCTCCCGATGCAAGCGGACGAGTTCGTTATATATTTTGATAGGTGACGATCCTGTCGCCAGACCTAAGACGATGTGTTGGTTTTCCTGTTGTTTCTGTCTGATGCAAAGTGCTATATATCTGGCTATTTGTACGGCTCCCTGATCAGGGTTGTCCCAAAGCTTGATGGGAATCTTTTCGAAACTCTTGAGTTGGTACTTTAGAGCTGTCACTTCCGGAGTTGATATTTGTTGTGTAACCTGCATAAAGAATGATCAATTTTGTCACAAATATATAAATAGTGTGCACGTGCACAAAATATTTACAAATTTTTAATTTTTTTTTTATTTTAAATAGGATTCATAAAATTTTCATTGTCAATGAAATAGGAATAAAACTAAACTTAAAGTAAAGAAAAATGACAATAATCAGGATATCTTTTTAGGCATAAAATTATGCGGATTGGATTTATAAAATTACATTTACTTCGTATTTCAGTATCGACTCTTTAACTAAGGAGTGATTTACATTTATTCGTTCAACAAATTAACCATTATATGACCAAAAAAAATTTACTCGTATCCACATTCCTGATGCTCTTTGGATTGATTCAAATGAATGCACAAAACAGGGAGATTTCAGGAAAAGTAGTAGATGCAAAAGATGGAACGTCAATTATAGGCGCAGCCATTTTGAATGTATCTACCAATGCTGGTGATGCTACTGATGACAATGGAAATTTTAAAATCAAAGCGGAACGAAACCAAGTACTGCAAGTGACCTATTTAGGGTACAAAACCGAAAGCATAGTAGTAGGAGATGCTAACTCCATCACTGTTAAACTTAAATCTGATTCATACCTCTTGGATGAAGCAGTGATTACCGCACCATTAGGTATGCAAGTCAAAAAAAGAAATCTGTCATATTCTGTACAAGAAGTAGCAGGAGCAGATATCTACAACACAGGAAGAGAAAATGCACTTGCTTCACTACAAGGTCGGGTAGCAGGTCTTACCATGACACCCACAAGTGGGCAAGCTGGTGCTTCGGTCAGTATCCAGTTGCGTGGACCAAGCTCAATAGATGGAAACAATCAACCATTGATAGTGGTAGATGGACTTCCGATTGACAACCGAACATTTAGTCAGGGTGCATTGGTTTCGGATCAACCCAACCGAACTGCGGATTACACCAACAGATCTGCAGACATCAACCCAAATGATATTGAGTCAGTAGTTGTACTCAAAGGTGCTGAAGCTGCAGCATTATACGGGATTGACGCTTCATCAGGCGCAATCATCATCACTACTAAAAAAGGACAGAAAGGCAAGGGTAGAGTCGCATATGACAACCTGTTTAGAGTTGAAAATGTGTACCGTTTTCCGGATTTTAGCAGAGACTACAAACGTGGTTTGAATGGAATAGAAGAGCCAAATACATTGTCCTATTTCGGTCCAAAAATAACGGAGACTACACCTACATTTGATAATGTCGATAACTTCTTTAGGAATGGAAGCTCACAAACCCACAACTTATCTTTTGACGGTGGATCAGATGCAATTACATATAGGTTATCCACTGGCTATACCAACCAAAAAGGGGTTATTCCAACCAACGATTACGAGCGACTTAACATTAGATTGAATACATCCGCAAAGGTGAGTTCAAAAATTGATGCTACTGCAAGTTTCAACTTCACAAATTCAAATAATAATTCACCTGTCAGAGGAAGTTCGGGGTTTGCACTTTCATTAATCCAGTGGCCAAGCACAGATGATGCTTCAAATTATCTCAATGAAGATGGTACCAGAAGAAAAATAGTGCCTGGTCTTTCCAGTGAGCCTGAGAATCCGTTTTTCAATGTTTATAACAATACCAACTCTTCCAAAACAAAACGTAATATCGGAAATTTCAGTTTAACTTATAGAACTAATGATTGGCTAAGTTTTACTGGTCGATTTGGAGTAGATAATTATTCTACACTTGGATCTCAGTTTTTTCATCCTGAATCCGTTTCAGGAATTGTAGGTGGTGGAAAGGTGGAGACTTATACGGAAGTAAGCCTTTTGATGAATGGCAACTTATTAGGTACAGTCAAGAAACAATATGGCGATTTTAAAATGACTTTAGTGGCAGGCGGTACTTTTGATGATAGAAATTACGAAGTGACTTCAGTCCGAGGAGAAAAATTATATATCCCCAATTTTTTGAGTATAAATAATACAGATCCAACAACACAAAGAAGTAAGCTGACTATCACCAGACAAAGATTGGTAAGTTTGTTAAGTACATTCGAGTTGAATTATAAAGATTATCTGATTTTTAATCTGACAGGAAGAAATGACTGGTCTTCTACCTTGCCAGTACAAAACAATAGCTTCTTTTACCCTTCGGCGGGCATTACTTTTGTATTTAGTGATTTAGCACCCTTCAAAAACTCAGTGCTATCCTTCGGTAAGTTCAGGGCAATCTATTCTCAAACTGGAAAAGATGCTACCCCTTACAGGATAAAATCCAGGTTGGTATCGCAGACGACCACAGGAGGTGGATTTGCATTTGACTTTTATGGTGCCAACCCTGATCTCAAACCTGAGCGTACTGAAGGTTACGAATTTGGATTTGATCTGAAATTCTTGAAAAATAGAATTGGAATAGAAGCTACTTATTTTAGTAACACCAGATTTGACCAAATCGTATCCCAAAGATTGAGTTATGCTACAGGATTTATATTCGGATTATTGAATGGTGGTACTTTTTCAACCAACGGTATTGAGCTAAGTTTAAATGCATTCCCGGTCAGAACTCAAAAATTTGAATGGGAAGTCATCGCAAACTTTACTAAATTTACTACTTCTGTGGATAGACTTCCTGCTGACCAACCAGAGTTTTACAATTCTGACACTTGGTTGTACGGAAATGCACGAGCAAGTGCATTTGTAGGAAAAGAAGACTTACAGAGACTTTATCCAAACCTTTCTCTTTCAGGAGAACTTAGAGGTGCTGGTAGTGCTACAGCAATAGGAGGTTTTGATGTATTGAGAAATAAAGCAGGTCAGGTACTGATCAACCCGTCTACAGGATTACCACAAAGAAATACCAACTTTTTGCCAATCGGTGAAAGAAATCCGGACTTTGCTATTGGGTTGACCAATAAGGTGTCGTTCGGAGATCTGTCTTTCAGTTTTCTTTTGGATTTACGAAAAGGCGGGGATGTTTTCAACGGAACTGAAATGTTCCTATGGCTCAATGGGTTGAGTAACAAACTTATAGATAGAAACGTACCTTATGTTTTCACAGGTGTACTAAGTGATGGAAATCAAGATACGGAAAATCCAACTGTGAATACTATTCAGGTATCACCTTTGACGAGATCAGATTTCTTTACTTCCGGGTTTCCTGAATCATATTTTGTCGAAAAAGATATCAATTGGCTCAGACTAAGAGACATCACCGTCAATTACTTCTTACCAAATAGGTGGTTACAAAAAGTCAATTTGGTCAATAGAGCAAGTGTTTTTGCAACAGCTACTGATTTGTGGATGATTACCAATTATGGCGGAGCTGACCCGAATGTCAGTGGTACCAGTGCGGCAACCAGAGGAGTTGGTTCGGCAGGTTTTGACTTTGCCAGTATATCACTTCCTCGAACCTTTTCAGGTGGTATCAGAGTCCAATTTTAATTCATAAGTTATAAATAAAATGATATGAGATCAAAAATAATTATAAGCCTTTTTTCTTTTCTCTTGCTGTGTACAATCAGTTGCAGCGATTATCTGGACATCAACGAAGACCCTAGTTTTCCTCAGGTAGCTGAAGGGTACACTTTATTGCCATCTATACATGCGAATATGGTCAGAGCTTCGGCCTGGGATAGCCGATATATTGGACAATACGTACAATATTGGGGCTGGGTGACCTCCGGTAATGTTTGGGATTTGCATGGATATGCTGCAGCTTCAGATGCTTGCGGCGAGCATTGGAGATCACACTATTGGTCTATTGGAACTAATATAGACCTGGTCATAGAAGATGGGTTGAAGAATAATCGACCTGATTATATCGGAGCTGCTAAAGCTATCAGAGCATGGAGCTGGCAAGCCAGTACAGATATTCATGGTGAGATGGTCCTAAAGCAAGCTTGGGAACCCAATAGATATGTATTTGACTTTGACCCACAGGAAGAAGTCTACCAAGAAGTGGTAAAGTTGTGTGAAGAAGCCATAGTAGAATTAGATAAAACAGGTTACCCTAAATCACTTTCGCGAGGTGACTTAGTTTATAAAGGCGATGTAGATAAGTGGAAAAAATTTACTTATGGTGTTTTGGCTAGAAATTCACATAACATCACTAATAAATCAACTTACAATGCTGACAAAGTCATTGGATTTGTAGATAAAGCCCTTGCAAGTAATGCTGATAATTTTTCAGTGCCACACCTAGCTACCGGCTCAACAGATGCAAACTTCTATGGGCCCCTTCGAAATAATATGGGTAACTTCAGGCAAAGTGCTTACATCATAAGTTTGTTGGATGGAACAGTATTTAACACAGTAGTTGATCCAAGACTGACCAAAATGTTTGTGGCTTGTCCTGATGGTGTGTTCAGAGGAGTGCTACCTGGTGGTGGTGACCCAAATAATGTGACAAATAACACAAAGAGAATTCCAAATCTTTGGGGTGCACTAGGTGTTGCTCCCACTGCAGGCAAGTGGATTTTTGATAATGCAACTCCACACAATATCATGACCTATGCGGAAATGCAATTTATCAAGGCAGAAGCGGCATTTATTAAAAAAGACGCAACAATGGCAAGGGATGCATTCATAAAAGGTGTCGGTGCATCTTTAGATTTCTTAGGGGTCGCTGCAGCTGACAAAACTAAATATCTGACAAGTGCCGCTATTCCTCAAACGGCTGCTGCATTGACACTGAGTGATATTATGTTGCAAAAATACATTGCATTATATGCCATGAACTCGGTAGAAACCTGGTCCGATATGCGCAGATACAATTACGACGTTGCGGTCTATAAAGGATTTAGCTTCCCTTCTGTATTTTCCACCACCAACAATCGTTTGCCCGCGCAAAGGGTGAGAGCCAGATACAATTCAGAATATGTTTGGAATCGGGAGTCACTTAACACTTTTGGGGCATTGGAAGATTCTTATCACACCAATGTACTTTGGTTTACTCAAAAATAATCACTTTAATCAAGTTAAATTTAAACAGATGAAATGAGCATGAGTAGTAACACACAAACCGTGATGATTATTTTCATGCGAATTCCATCTGGCTTCTTTAAACAGGCATTCAGAGAATGCCAATTAAAAAAATAAACAGATGAAAATACATATTAAAACATTATACATTTTTCTATTAGTTATTGCCATGTCTTCTTGCGGAGATGAATACGATTATCTTGCAAGTGTACAGAGTGCTGTCAACAGTGCAAAACTAAAAGTAATTCATGCAGCTCCTGATACAACTGGTGTTATACTTAAAATTGATGGGAAAGTAGTTTCAGGTGTTAATACAGCGGCCAACGGTACCCCAGGACTTGTTAATTTTGCATCATTTTTTCCACTTTCAGAATACTTTACTGTAGAGCCTGGAAATAAAAAGCTGACGGTGACTTTTTCAAGTGCTGATTTGAAAACACAGGCAGATTTCAACTCGGATATTAAACTGGATGCGAATAAGTTTTATTCAGCATACATCGTAGGGACAAAGCCAAATTATAGTGTGATCTACGGAGTAGATGACCTATCAGCAATTGATCCCACCAAAACTCACGTCAGGTTTGTAAATACTGTGAGCAACACTCCAAGCATAGGGTATGAAGTTTTGTTGAATAATGTAGTTACGGACACCAAAACTTCGATGACCAATGGTACAGACAATTTTATAGCTCTGGATCAGGATGGCACTCAGAGGTTTACTATAGTGGTCAGGCAAAAAGGTACAACGACTGCATTGAGCACATTAAGTAATCTAAATTTCCTGAAAGGTAAAAAATATACTTTACTTATTAGAGGCATCAATGGTGCTACAAGTACAGCTCAAAAAGTGACGGCTCAAACTTTCGGAAATAATTAATCATTTTCAGGGAAAGCCAACATTTTAAAAATAAATTCTATAGTCGTCAATATCATTGAATATTGACGGCTTTTTTTTTAAGAATAATAATTCCAGAATTATAGACTCCAGTCC
>JBATLS010000239.1:0-2880 GCA_049289435.1 Saprospiraceae bacterium
GCAGCCACTCCTAAGGTAGTTTCTACTTCTTCAGTAGGTATCTCCAGCAATTCTGCCAATTCGTCAGCAGAAGGCTCCCTTTCAAACTCTTGCTCCAATTCCGAAAAAGCCCTGTTAATTTTATTGAGCGAACCCACTTTATTTAATGGGAGTCTGACTATCCTTGATTGTTCGGCCAATGCTTGGAGTATCGACTGACGAATCCACCACACGGCATAAGATATAAATTTAAATCCACGAGTTTCATCAAATCTTTGAGCAGCTTTTATCAAACCCAGATTTCCTTCATTGATCAGGTCACTAAGCGACAAGCCTTGATTTTGATATTGTTTGGCTACTGATACCACAAATCTGAGATTGGCTTTAGTAAGTCTTTCTAAAGCTTCCTGATCACCTTCTTTTATTTTCTGTGCTAAATCTACTTCCTCCTCGGGGGTGAGTAGATCTACTTTACCTATCTCCTGCAAATATTTTTCAAGAGACTGACTCTCTCTATTTGTAATGGATTTAGTTATTTTTAACTGTCTCATTCTATATTTTTGTACTATTGAAGTGGAAGGTTTTCGAAAAGAGCCGCAAAGATAATTTTTTTTATCACTTATAAATCAAATAAGTATTCAATTCTTTAAAAATAATTTAAATATTAACTACCAATGTATCAGTAATTTTTAACTTGCTCCCAAATCAAAGAAACTTTTAATGTTCTCTTGGTGTTGAACCAATTGATTTTAAGTGCTCGACATCTATATTAATTAATTATTTGTAAAAAAAGTTCAAATCTTTTGCCAAATGAGAAATTTATTTTTTATTGCAGCATTATAGTTTTTTAACAAAGCAAAACATTTTATTACATGGTCTCAAAACGAGTCAGAATAGATTTAGAATACATTTTCAGAGCTTCTCCCACTATTATTTACAATTTTGTGACCACGCCAGCGTGTATAGTCAGATGGTATTGCAACGAAGTAGATATCACCGGCGATGCATACAGGTTTTACTGGAGTGGCAGCTCAGAATCCGCAACACTTATCGATGATATCGAGGATGAAAGAGTTAGGTTTCAGTGGGATGATGCGGATGATGCGGATGAATATCTCGAATACAGGATGTATAAATCTGACATAACCAATGAAACCATCTTAGAAATAACCGATTTTTGTGATGATGATGAAAAACAAGAAACTATTGATCTCTGGGATACGCTGATGGTAGAGTTGAAAAAAGAATGTGGAGGATAATACCCCATATGTAAATAATATTTTTTTGAAAATAATCAGGCTGTAATATCAAATCTTTTGTTTTTTAGGTTTCCTCCTTTTTAGAGTCAAAAGAAATTAAATTTCAAACTATTTTTGATGAAGTAGTTTTTCACTAGTAAATATCTAACCTCCATTCATACAATCAGTTTGAGACTCTTAGCAAAAACAATGGAAGGACTGGAAGATGTCCTTGCCGAAGAAATCAGATCCTTAGGTGGTCAAGAATTACAAATTCTTAAAAGGGCCGTCGCATATACTGGAGACAAAGCCCTATTGTACAAATCCAACTACTTATTGCGAACAGCACTTAAAATATTGGTTTTTGTAAAGGAATTTGAAATCAAAAATGAAAATGATCTGTATCTGGAAATCAAAAATTTTGCATGGGAAGAATATTTTTCCTTAGAAGAAACTTTTGCCATAGATTCGGTCGTCAATTCTGACATGTTTCGTCATGCCAATTTTATTTCACTGAAAGCCAAAGATGCTATTGTAGATAGGTATAGGGAGAAATATGGCGCCAGGCCTAATGTGGATAAGGATCAGCCTACTATCAGAATCAACCTTCACGTCAGACAAAACACAGTTACTCTCAGCCTGGACAGCAGTGGAAGGTCGCTCCATATGAGAGGATATAGATTGCAACAAACAGAAGCTCCCATCAATGAAGTATTGGCAGCTGGGTTGATCTTGTTGTCAGGGTGGGACAAAAAAACTACTTTGATAGATCCTATGTGTGGATCCGGGACGATCTTGTGTGAGGCAGCAAGAATCTCTGCCAATATACCTCCACACCCTGAAAATAGGGATTTTGCATTTAGCAAGTGGCGATCTTTTGATGATGAGCTTTGGCGAAAAATAATTTCTGACGCTCATAATAACATAGTTAAAACCGAATTGCCCAAAATCATGGGCTTTGACTATGATAGTAAGGCTCTGGATGTTTCAAAGACAAATATACATGCAGCAGGATTAACCGAATACATTACATTGGAGCAGGAAGATTTTTTTTACCAAGAAGGTATAGAAGATGTCATGCTGATATTTAACCCTCCATATGATGGTCGCTTGAAGGAAGATGATGTCACCGATTTTTATAAAAGCATAGGAGATAAACTCAAACTTTCTTTTCCCAATAGTACGGCCTGGATCATTTCCGGCCATATATTAGCTATGAAGCATCTAGGTCTCAGGGCTTCCGCAAAAAAAAATCTATTGAACGGCAGTATTCCTTCTGTATTTTGTAGATTTGATATGTATAAGGGCAGTAAAAAACAAAAATGGAAAGAATTGTACAAAAATACATCTTCCGATGAAAAGTAATGGAAGTCTAAAAACCTTCATCATTGGATGCAGCTTATACTTGCTACCATGTGTTGTCAGTGCACAATATACACCCATGATGGATACGATATTTACAAAAGATTTGTTAGTTTTTCGAACCTTCAACACAGTATCCCATTTTTATGATAATAAAGTGATGAATGGTTTTAGATTTAATAAAAATGATCTGCCTTTCTTTTGTAAAATTGAACATAAGATAGAGACCGGAAGCAAAATTGGGTTTAGATTCAGGCTCGGCGATTTAAATTATGTCAATATGCTTGAAAATAAGAAATAA
>JBATLS010000240.1:0-5154 GCA_049289435.1 Saprospiraceae bacterium
ACCATATCTGGGCTTAATGTATTACTTTATGCCTAAAGCTGCCAACAGGCCGGTTTATTCATACAAATTGTCCATCATACACTTTTGGGCATTGATCTTTATATATATATGGGCAGGGCCTCACCACCTACTTTATACCTCACTACCGGACTGGGCTCAATCATTGGGAACGGTATTTTCTATCATGTTGATCGCACCATCGTGGGGAGGTATGCTCAATGGATTGCTGACATTGAGAGGGGTATGGGACAAAGTCAGAACAGACCCTATTCTTAAGTTCTTTGTAGTGGCTGTCACTGCTTATGGTATGGCTACGCTTGAGGGACCACTGCTTTCGGTCAAATCTCTAAATGCCATCACACACTACACGGACTGGACAGTAGGTCACGTACATATCGGTGCCTTAGGCTGGAATGGGATGCTTACTTTTGGCATGTTGTATTGGTTGTTGCCAAGGATATTTGGCACCAAACTTTATTCAGTCAAATTGGCAAATACACATTTCTGGATCGGTACTTTGGGGATTTTGTTTTATGCTATTCCACTTTACTGGGCAGGATGGACACAGTCACTCATGTGGAAACAGTTTACAGCAGATGGCTTCCTCCAGTACGGAAATTTCCTGGAGACGGTGACTCAAATTTTACCCATGTATCTGATCAGAGCGATCGGTGGTACTATTTACTTCGTCGGAGTCACTGTGATGATATACAATCTATATAAGACTGTCAAAAGCGGGAAATTGATAGCCAACCAAGAAGCTTCTGCACCTGCGAGAGTCACCTATGTAGCGCATAATAATGAATACTGGCACAAGTGGATCGAAAGAAAACCGATTCAAATGTTGATATTAAGTGCCGTATTGGTATTGATCGGTGGTCTGGTGGAGATCATACCTATGATGATGATCGATAATAATGTACCTAAAATTGCGTCCGTAAAACCATATACTCCGTTAGAGCTCGAAGGCAGAGATATCTATATCAGAGAAGGATGTGTAGGTTGCCACTCACAAATGGTGAGACCATTCAGATCAGAGACGGAGAGATACGGCGAATACTCCAAGTCTGGTGAATTTATCTATGACAGACCATTCCTTTGGGGCAGTAAACGTACAGGGCCAGACTTGCACAGAGTCGGTGCCAAATATCCGGACAGCTGGCACTACAACCACATGTATGAACCCACATCTATGGCGCCGGGTTCTATCATGCCACCATATCCTTGGTTGCATAAAGATGACCTGAATACTTCTTATACAGCTGCCAAGATCAAAGTATTACAATCCCTTGGTACACCATATCCAGAAGGATTTGCAGACAAGGCAGTGGACGATCTCAAGGCTCAGGCTAAAAAGATCACGGAGAGTCTCAATAAAGATAAAATCACTCAGGAGAATTTAGAAAGTAAAGAAATCGTTGCGGTGATCGCTTACTTACAGAGATTGGGTACCGATATCAAGGTTAAAGAATCGAAGTAATCATTTTTATAATACGTGTAAAATAAGAGAAAATGGCAAAATATATATTGGAAGGAGCAGGAAATATCAATTGGATGGCAATTTTTGCCCTGATTACATTTTTCACCATATTCACCATCAGTGCTTTTTTGGCATTCAGGAAGGACAATCCGGTTATCAAAAGAATGGAAAACCTCCCATTGGATGATGATGCTTGATATGATATAGTCAAAAGAAATTAAATTGCGAAAAGTATTAATTTTAATACGTTCAAAATCAAACGATTAAAATTTAAATTTTTTGCAATTTAATTTACTTTAAGTATAAATAATTTTTAAATAAAATAAAAATAGAAAGATGAAGAAGCTTTTTTTAACCATAATGATCTATGTAGCTCTACTCATCGGAGCAGTCGATATATACGCTCAGGAAGCAACTGCAGCTGCCCCAGAAGCACAAACTCCCATCCTAAATCTGGCATACAACAATATCTTCCTCATATTGGCAGTGATGATATTGATCGGAGTCATATTGGCTGGACTCAACCTGATATGGGCTTTGATAGAAATACAAAGGATGAAGCTGTTGGAACAGTATGGCCCTGAAGTCCTGGAGAAAGCCAACCTTACGGCTACAGGTACCCTCTGGGATAAAATATCTAAAAAATCATGGAATCTGGTTCCATTAGATAAGGAGGCAGATATAGACCTTGGGCATGAGTACGACGGCATACGGGAACTTGATAATTCTCTACCTCCATGGTGGGTGTGGTTGTTTTATGGAACGATCATCTGGGGAGCTGTCTATTTTTGGTATTACGAAGTATCAGACAAGGGGCCAAATCAAGAGCAGGAATATATTGCTTCTATGGAAATGGCTGAGGATCAGAAGGCCAAATATCTAGCTTCTCAGGCTGATGCCATTGATGAAAAAACAGTTACCTTAAGTACTGCTGAAAATGATCTGGCTGAGGGTAAGGAGATATATGTCGCCAACTGTTTGGTCTGTCACGGAGAGGGTGGCGAAGGAGGGGTAGGCCCAAACTTTACCGATAAGTATTGGATCCATGGAGGTAGTATCAACAATCTCTTTTCTACCATTAAATATGGAGTACCCGAAAAAGGCATGATATCGTGGAAGGCTCAGCTGAGACCAGCCGCCATACAAAAAGTAGCCAGCTATATCCTTGCGTTTCAGGGTACCAATCCACCGAATCAGAAAGAACCACAAGGTGAATTGTATCAACCAGGTGGTGCAGATGTGTCAGCAGACCAGAGCAATACAGCCATTTCAGACACAACAGGAGTAGAAGCTGTCAAAAAATAAGATGAAAATATTCTTGCATTTGAGCAAGGATTTCTTGATTTACTAAGAGATTAGTGACTTAAGTTACTCAATATTTTAGTATCTTTTGTTAACTTTGTAATATCAATTTATAGAATCATGTCTTCAATGGACGATCAACAGGGTAATGAAAAATTTAGGGACAATATCGCTACGGTTGATCAGAGTGGTAAGAGAATATGGATTTATCCTAAGAAACCTTCAGGTCGTTTTACCAATTACAGGACTTGGCTTTCCTGGTTATTTTTAGCAGTACTTTTTGGGCTGCCACTGATCAAAGTAAATGGCGAGCCACTGGTTTTATTCAATATCATCGAGCGTAATTTTATACTATTTGGTATTCACTTTGGCCCACAGGATTTTTACTTGTTTGCTATAGGTATGCTGATACTTTTGGTGTTTATCATACTGTTTACGGTTGTATTCGGTAGATTGTTTTGTGGGTGGATATGCCCACAGACGGTGTTTATGGAGTTGGTATATCGGAAGATCGAATATTGGATAGATGGTGATTACACAGCACAAAAGAGACTAGATAAGGCTCCCTGGACTACAGACAAAGCCATCAAAAGAGTATCAAAGCACTTCCTGTTTTTTATGATAGCAGTATTGATTTCTAATACTTTTTTGTCATATATCATCGGATTTGATGAGGTAGTCAAGATCATCAGAGAGCCCATATCACTACATTTGAGTGGGTTTATATCGATGATCGTTTTCTCGGGAGTATTCTATATCGTTTTTGCCAAACTTAGGGAGCAGGTATGTACTACGATTTGCCCATACGGTCGGTTACAGGGGGTGATGTTGGACAACAGATCATTGGTGGTTGCCTATGATTTTGTGCGAGGTGAACCAAGAGGGAAAATTCAAAAAAATAAAACCATCGCCACTCCTTCGGCCACAATGACTGCTGAGTTGGATGACTCCAATGCAGAAGATTATTTGGCATCTTTTCAGAATAAACTTGGAGATTGCATAGATTGTAAGCTCTGTGTACATGTCTGCCCGACAGGGATAGATATACGCAATGGAACACAACTGGAGTGTGTCAATTGTACAGCGTGTATGGATGCATGCGATGATGTGATGGTAAAAGTAAAGAGACCAACCGGACTGATCAGAATCGATAGTATAGAAGGTATTGAAAAAGGAGACAGAAAGATTTTTAATGCCAGAACATTGGCATATTCGGCTGTATTAATCATACTTATAGCCGTAGAAATGTTACTTTTTTCGCTGAGATCAGATGTAGAAGTATTGTTCTTACGTACGGGAGGACTATTATCTCAGGAACAAGCAGATGGCACTATCAGCAATTTGTACAATTACCAATTGATCAATAAAACTGCCCAAAGCCTTCATCTTGAGTTTAGAATGCTCGAACCAGAGAGCGGCACTTTTGAGATCATAGGTGGCAAAAAACCCACAGTGGACAAAAATGATAAGTCCGAAGGAGCAGTGTTTATAAAAATACCAAAATCTCAATTGGAAGGAGGCAAAAACAAGATCGTCATAGGCGTGTATGAGGGAGACAAGTTGATCACAAGGGTCAATACTACCTTTTTTGGACCTATCAAATAGATGGGAAGTGCCAGCTGTATTCTCCAACTTTTGAGTAGCTCCATATTCTTTGTGCGGCAAAATTTGTATCTTTGACTTTCGGTGATTTACATAAAATCTGTTTCACACATTAATTAAAAATCTGATCACAATGAAAATAAATTGGCCCATTGGCCTGACCATATTTTTTATACTTTTTGTTGCGACCCTTATATTTATACTTTATCAGTCGAGACAAGTAGAAGATAGTCTTGTCATGCAAGATTACTATGAAGAAGATATCAAATATCAAGCCCAATACGACAAAAAGCAAAATACCGCCGACCTGGATGTCAAAGTAAGAGTAGCGTATAAAAGTCAAGAAAAAGTGATAATGCTTATTTTTCCTATGGACTCTACGTCTCAAATTTCGGGACAGATACTGCTCTACAATCCGGTATCTGACAAATCTGATGTAAAAATGGACTTTAATTTAGGAAGTAAAAGTACATATTTGATTCCCACTGACAAACTAAGTTCTGGCAGATGGAAAGTAAAGATAGATTGGAAAAACGGAGATAAACCATTCTATCAGGAAGAAGAAATTTTTATTTAGCCTTAATAAGACATTTATTTAAGATAGTAATTTTTTGACTTAGAGTATGTTTAAATTTTCATGTTTGAGCGGAAGCGAGCAAATTTAATTTTAGACAAGGTATATTTTGCAGTCGTAACTGGTAGTTACAACGAAAAATATAACGCAGTATAAAATGAAATTTGCCGCTTGTAGACAAATGATGGAATTTTAA
>JBATLS010000241.1:0-2107 GCA_049289435.1 Saprospiraceae bacterium
GTTCAGGACTGACCGAATAGCTTTTAGCCCTGTTGGTTTCAAACCAGGCTCCTAACAATGCACTATGACCTCTCTTAAAAAATTTACCTTGCACTCTGGGTTCGTAAAAGTCATTTTCCCCAAAAGATATATCGGAGTTTAGCCCTATCCAAGCTAGGTTTTTATGTTGCGCATTGACATTTATGTTCAATTTTGCATTCTGGTACATCGGATTGCCTATACCAATGGGAGTGAGCAGCCTGTTGTAAAGGATGTTTATGTTGGTATTCATATTATTTCTCCATCCTTTGGGATCTGGTCTCCTGATCCCCATCCACAGTCCTTGCACCATGTAATTGTTATTGGTAAAATACCCTAAGTCATTGCTGGTATATTTCGAATCTGACAATTCCTGCCACACGTTAAATCTAAATTTGCCACTGGTCTTACCTGCATAAATGGAGTGATAATAGCCAATAGAGTTTTGGTCAGCCCCACCATTGAATATTTGGCTTGAGGAAAATGAGCCACCCACATTCCACGTATTTGATTTGTCATTGAGGTCAAGAAGTAGTGCATTGACAGTGGCATCATATGCTTCGCCAGATCGCAAGACACTCGTATTTACAAAACTGATGCTGGAGTTATATTTCAGTGATTTATTTAGCACAAATACATTATAGTTGGTGAGTGGATCAGTTTGTATTTGCCTTTGGGTGCCGGCCTCTGAGTTTTCGATGATGGCATATGTGGGACTGGTGATGGCATTCAATATACCAATACCCAAGCCATTTTGAGTACGACCAGAAATCTTTGATGCGTTGATAAGTTTAGTCTCCGAAGGATTTGATATCAATATTTCATTCTCATTGAGTTGTCCCTGTACCTGCCAAAAATGGATCGGAGTACCACCGATCCTTCTCGAATAAAATAATCCTCCCTTATTAAACAGCTCGGTACCTTCTGTAAAAAATGCCCTGTTTTCGTTAAACCTCACTTCAAAAGGTGTCAAATTAAGCACTCTTGGGTCACTTTGTACCTGACCAAAATCGGGAATTAATGTCGCATCGAGTGTGAATGCCTGGTTTATGCCCCATTTCAAGTCCATGCCGCCATTTACTTGTGTATTAAAATTGCTTGTTTCAGGTAAGTTGGCTGGATAGTGATTGGAATAAAATGATATGTATGGAGACAACTGCAACCTCACCGGTGGTTTGATATTTTCCAACCCTGTCAAATAACCCTCCTGAGTCAAAAATCCATTGACATTTGGGTCCAAAGTATTCCAAAAGAACTGTTCCCCTGTCTTTTGCCTGCGCCTGGTGATATTCAACCCCCAATCTTGTATATCTTTTTTTGGAAATCTGATGGATGCAAATGGGATAAACATCTCAAAACTCCAGCCTTGGTCGTGTATTGTGGTAGCACTTGACCAAACGCTATTCCACGAAAAATCTTCAGAATCACCGTTATTATTGGGAGATTGCTTGGCATCCATTTGCTCATTTAGGGGTGTCAGGAAATATTCAAATCCATTGATATTGTCTTTATACGTGTCAAAAATGATACCGATAAAGTCATTGTTGCCAAAGCCGTCTCGTCCGATCAGCTCTGATGAAATACTATCTTTTGTGGTCTCATAACAGGTGCCGCCAAAGTAAATGCCTTGGTCATTGTAAAATAGGTATGCAATAGTTTTGTGCCCCTCCAATTCCTGCTGTCCAGGTACTGGTCTAAACTCTGTAAAGTGATCAAGAATGGCACCCGAAGACCATTCGTTTTCACTGATTATTCCATCTATTTTTATGGGAGACTCCAGTCTTTTGGCTTGAATATATCTGGTTTTCTCATCCGAAGCATACGATGTTTGTAATAAATAGAAAACTATTACAAAAATAGCGGAATAGCGCATAGAAATAATTGTTTTGTTTAATGTGATAAAGACTATGGTTTACAGAAAAGGTTGCACCATCTGACCCGCAATACTAGTATTTTTAACCAATGAAAGTAATTAATATGTATAAAGAACTAAAAAAAATCGACCAATATTATGCCTGTGTTAGACTTTAACTTGGTAAAAAATATTTTTTCGGTGACATCAAAATACTTGAGCATAAAAAAAATCCTG
>JBATLS010000242.1:0-3516 GCA_049289435.1 Saprospiraceae bacterium
ATCAATTGTTTTGTATTCTATTTTCTTTGTAATTCTTTGTATTTTTGTGCCTTGGTGGCAAAAATAAACTTTTCGCAGTAGCGTCTTAATCGATTTTTAATTACTTCATTAAAGATATTTATAGTCAAAAGAATTTAAATTGCGAAAATATTGATTTTAATTCATTGAAAATGAGACAATTAGAATACAAATTTTTCGCAATCTAATTTACTTTAAGTATAGGTATAATGTGTAGTTGATTCTCACTTAGATTAGTGAAATGAAAACATAGGATTATCTTTGCCTATTATAAAATAAAATAAGTTGACAGTAGAGCGTATTTCGATGACTCAGTTTCGCAATTATGAGTCAAGGACATTTGAATTTCACCCCAAAATGAATGTCATCGTCGGGCTCAACGGCGTGGGCAAGACCAATATACTGGATGCCATTTATTATTTATGTCTGGGCAAGAGCTATTTTTCGAGCTTGGATAAGATGGTGATCATGCAGGATGCAGACTTTTTTAGATTGGAAGGAATATTTAAAAAAGGCTATGATCAGGACAAGGTAGTCATCAAGTCCAAATCAGGCAGTAGAAAGGAGATAGCAATTTCTGGGAAGGTGTTGAGTAAAATCAGCGAACATATAGGTCGTTTTTTGTGTGTGATTATTTCACCAGATGACGTACAAATGATGTTGGATGGAAGTGAAGTGCGCAGAAACTTTGTCAATAACACCATCATTCAGACGGATGGTACATATTTGGAAGATTTGATGCTTTATGGGGCACTCTTAAAACGGCGCAATGCCTTACTTAAAACTTTTGCAGATAAAAACTCATTTGATAAAATACTTTTGGAATCGGTCACTGCTCCTATGTACGAACCAGCTCAACGAATCTTTGAGCGTCGGGAAAAATTTGTCCACCAAATGAACCCGATTTTTGCTGAAACATACGGAGAGATATCAGGGCATCAAGAAGTATGCAGTATCATTTATCATAGTCAGATGCAAAAAGCATCTTTGCGTGAATTGGTCATGAAGTCTCTGGACAAAGATAAAATCCTGGCTAGATCGACGCAAGGCATTCACAAGGATGATCTAATATTTACCATGAATGGTGAACCTTTAAAATATTTTGCATCTCAGGGACAGCTTAAGTCATTTATTTTGGCTCTTAAAATCACTCAATACAAACTACTGGAAGCCAATAGTGGACAAAAACCTATCTTACTGTTGGATGATATATTTGACAAGCTTGACAAGAATAGGGTACTTCAATTGCTCAATATGCTGATGGATAAAAACTTTGGTCAAGTATTCATCACAGACACGGATTCAGAGCGCATATCTTCTATATTGAATACCATTGGATATGATTACCAACTTTTGACCATCGCTTCAAATTCGGTAGAGAATAATAATCCTTAAAACTTTGTCTCCAGCAAATAAGGCATCATCGCTCTCCATGTAGGCCAGTCATGTTTGATATCATATCCCCATATATCCAGATCGTGAGGGATGCTCTTATGGTGCAAAACTCCTGATAGGTATCTTGATCCATTGGGGTCTTCATAATCACCTGAACCAGTCATGATGTGTATATGTTTTGAAGCTCTGATGGCATTGAGATGATTGTCGTCTTGGAGATCTTTTAGATAGTGAAGGGGGCTGTTCCAGTAGCTGTCATCGTCCCAGTAGCTCTTCGAGTATGCTCCCAGATCATACAGCCCTGACATAGAGATACACCCATTGATCGCCCAGGGGTTTTTGAAAAATAAGTTGGCAGCATGCAATGCACCGAAAGATGCACCACATGTAAATATAAAGGTGTCATTGCTGGTACGCCCTTTGATGAATGGCACTACCTCTTCATATACATATTGATTGAACTGGTTGTGTCTGACCACTTTAGTGCGACCA
Organism: Saprospiraceae bacterium; assembly: GCA_049289435.1. Lineage (GTDB taxonomy): Bacteria > Bacteroidota > Bacteroidia > Chitinophagales > Saprospiraceae > OLB9. The sequence goes on from JBATLS010000242.1 coordinate 1,906, forward strand.
TCTATTTTATTGTTCAGCCAGCTTTCACTATTGATCGAATTGATCGAATAGACTTTTACTTTGCCTCCATTGATATATTTGGCTATAGCATCTATCAATAGAAATCTTTCATATTCCAGATAATCAGCAGCAGCAGTAGGCAGCAGTAGGATGGCAGGGCCGAAATGCCCATACTCTACTATTTCCATATCTCTATTTAAGTTGGGGCTGTACCAGGATCTGATCTCTTTGTGCATTATCTTTTAATTTTTATTTAAGGCTGCAAGAAAAGGAATAATTGCGAATAGAAAAAATATTCACCTATGTTTGTAGCCATAGTACTTATGCAGACTTCATTCTTACTCGCATGAGGTAGCCATCTGCAGTCATATACAAGTATTTTTGATCTGTGTCAAATGCACAATTGGAAGTAGCTTGACCCGTATGGATCGTACCAAGATGTCTTCCATCACGGTGAAATATCAGCACACCACCCGGACCTGTAAAGAATAAATAACCTTGGGCATTTATTTTCATCCCATCTGGAAGACCTTTATGATCAGGTACCAGTAGCGTTTTATCAGCAAAAGTTGTTTTAGCAACGACCTTTTTTTGACCATCCAATGCATACTTCACCCATATGGCCTGATCTTTATCTGAGTTGGCGACATACATGTATTTTTCATCTGAAGATAGTGCTATACCATTAGGTCGGCTCATAGTACTGTCTATAAGGGTGACGTTGCCTTCTTTCGACAACTGATACACTCCATTGAAAGACAGTTCTTTACGAATGTCACTATCTTGGTCCGGTAAGCCATATGGTGGATCGGTAAAGAAAATTGTTCCATCTTTAGCCACGCATAAGTCATTAGGACTATTCAATTTTTTATTGTCAAAATGAGTGGCTAAAAATGTGAAGCTATCTTGTGGTGTTGCAAGCGCGGACATCATTTTGGCGATTGCTCTATTGCCGTGCTGGCAGATCAGCAAATGTCCTTCGGTATCCAGCATCAGACCATTAGAGCCTTCTTCTTTTCCCGTTTCGCTGTTGCCGGTGAAGCCGGCAGGATGCAAATAAACTTGTTTGCCTTGTTTTTCATCCCAAGAATATATGGTATTTTGTGGAACGTCTGAAAATATGACTTTAGCTTCGCTCTCCAGCCATAAGGGACCTTCAGACCAAACAAATCCTTCTGCCAAAATTTCAATGTCCGTACTTGTATCAATAATGGTCAATAACTCATCGTCCAACATCATGATATTGCCTACAGTTGGCTTATCAGGATTTTGCTGTTTGCAGGAAGCGAGCATCAAGGTTACAAATATAAAACCTGAAATTATCTTCAGAAACCCTAGGTGATTGGATTCACAAACACTTGAAATAGTGGAATGCAGCGCGTTACTCAGAGGAAAACATTTAAAATGAGTTGACTTATTTAGTATCATTAGTAAGTTGTTTTAAATTTATGATAAAATGGTGAAGCTTCCACATGTTGAACAAAGATATAGATGGGTTATCTGATAGCATACTTTCATGTATTTTTTCTTCCATTTTTTGGTATGACCATTCAAAAGATTTAAGTAGTCCATATGACTCCATTTTTTTGTATCCTTTGATCAGTCTGGTGT
>JBATLS010000243.1:0-4008 GCA_049289435.1 Saprospiraceae bacterium
AGATCAAGCTGATCTACAAGTTAATATATGATTCAAAAAAAGATAAAATATCTCCAGATATCAGCAAAGAGAGTCTCGATGACGTCAATGCCAAGGTAATGGAATGGGCAGAAAACACCAAAAAAGAAATAGCCAGCCTCAAAACCCTCGAAGAATATCGTAAAAATTATGTAGGCAATATATCTCATGAGTTGAAAACGCCTATTTTTTCGATTCAGGCTTATCTCCACACACTTTTGGAAGGGGGGCTCTACGATGAGAATATCAATAAGGACTATTTGCAACGCGCCGCTGACAATACCGAGCGACTTCAAAATATAGTAGAAGATCTGGATGTCATCACTAGACTGGAGTCTGGGCAGGTGGAGCTAGACATCCAAAAGTTTGATATTAAGGATCTGGTGCTTGATATATTTCATGATCTCAAGTCATTGGCCAAAAAGAAAAAAATATTATTACAATTAAAAGATGGAGCTTCTCAGGCATACCAAGTGGTGGCTGACCGCGAATCTATACGTCAGGTAATAACAAATCTGATAGTCAACTCGATCAAGTATGGAAAAGAAAGCGGTCGTACCAGAGTCTCTTTTTATGACATGGATAGTGAGTTACTTATTGAGATATCAGACAATGGGTTTGGTATAGATGAAAAACATCTGAAACACGTATTTGATCGGTTTTATAGGGTAGATTCGAGCAGGAGCAGAAAACAAGGAGGCTCTGGCCTGGGACTCTCGATTGTTAAGCACATCATAGAAGCGCATGATCAGACCATCAATGTGAGATCTTCGATCAATGTTGGATCTACTTTTGGATTTACTCTCCATAAAGCAGGGCGATAAAACTGATTACTTTCTCAATCCTTCAAATAACCAGTTGGCCAATGCTTGTCGGTTTGTATTCTTAATCAATCTTACCTGATCATCAGAGTTTCTGATATTGGCAAGCTCGACAAATAGCATATCAGGCAATACGCTGCGCACCATATATATACCTCGATCTTCTACAAAGCCTTCGAATCCTCTGTTTTTTTGGTGTTCGTCATACTTGGCTGCAAATACTTCGTGCACCGTTTCTGCCAATTTTTTACTTTTGGAATTATTTTTATTATAATAAAAAAAGACATCTTGTCTCTTATCTCTACCACGCGAGTCAACGTGTATCTCTATGGCCTTTTGGATTTTTACTCCCTGTTTTTTGTGCTTCCTGTACAGTGCATTGATAGTAGTTGCTCGGTCTCTAAGTCTTTGCTTTTGACTCAATGGTATGGCTGTTTTGCCCAAAAGAAGTTCATCATTATCACAGGATAAGTATTCTTCATCTCTTATTCCGTCATTTTTGTCCTGAATGATCATATGTACAGTAGCTCCGTGCTGCATCAAATCCCTGGCAAGCCTAAGTGCAACATCATAGGCATACTCATCTTCGCACATGGTCGATGGACACTCTGAGCAGATCGCACCTGGGTCTGGTCCTCCATGACCACTTACAATATAAAACACCTGACCAGCAAGACTGAAATCTTCAATGTTGACATTGCTATAGTTGGGGCCCATCATTGGGACATATATCTCTTTGATGCCCTTTTTCTTTAATTCTGTAAGGTTTGCAGATTCGGACGCACTCACTTCTGTGGTATTAGGAGTGGAAGATGACTTATTGCCATTTTCATCACATTCAAATTCTGCTATCGGTACCCAAAGTTTATTATTGGACTGGTAAGTTCTATCTCTTATCCCAGCTTTGAGCAGATCCATATTGAGTTTTTCGATCTTTCTAGCCAACTCCAGATCACTGTTTCCAATGGTAGATCTGATGGTTTTGCCATTATAGTCTAGTATCACAAGAGGTAATTTATATATTCTACCAGCATAAATCAATTGCTTATTTTTAATATTATTGATACTACAGAAAGTCTCAATATTGCAATCATGCGGGGTGAGCAGATATCTTTTGAGGAGCAATTCGATGTTTTCGCCACTTTTGACTTTGGCTACAGCGTGGTTGTCTCCAGCTGACAGGACGGTAAATGAGATAGATATCAAGGACGTGATCAATAAAGTACGTAGCATAATCGGTATTTAAGTATGAACAATTACGGCAAAGATACATATTATAAATTAATTTAATATGAAAATGAGTACTATTTTTATACATTTCTATATTTTTCTATCTGTTCGATCAGAAAAATGCATAGGTGATCATATATTCGATGTCGTAATATTGGGAATGCTTATTCCCACTTAAAATAGATAAAATGAACATAGCTGCATTTTTTTACTTTTTCGATTTTTATAACTCAGTACTCTCCCAATTTAAGCCTATAAAAATATTCATTTTCTATGGCATCTTTCTTCAGTTTGAGGCTAAATAGTGCTTTTATGCATTATATATTTTGAATGCAATTTGTTGTGGTGCTTGCCATCATTGGGAGGCCATGATGAAGTGAAAATAGGTACATCACTTATCTATACCATCTTTCGCTCAAACATGAAAATTTAAACATACTCTTAGTTACCCTTTGACTTCATCCAGATGATCATCCCAATCCTTTGGATGAGGTATATTGATCTTACCCAGTGACTTACCTATGACCAGCGTGACCATAGAGTCACCTGTCACATTGATCACCGTCCTGCACATATCAAGTGGCCTGTCCACGGCAAATACTAATGCTATGCCAATAGCCATGCTCTCGGCTGGAAGACCCAGTGATTCGAGTACTACGATCAACATGATGAGCCCCGCTCCCGGCACAGCAGCAGATCCTATAGAAGCAAGTGTGGCTGTGAGAATGATGGACAATTGTGCAGAAAATGTCAGATCAAAATGCATCGCTTCACATATAAATATAGCAGCCACAGCCTGATACAAACTGGTTCCATCCATATTGACAGTGGCTCCCAACGGGCAGACAAAGCTGGTGACCTCTTTATCTACGCCCATATGTTCTTCCAGACGCTCCATGGTCACAGGCAGCGTTGCGGCACTCGAACTCGTAGAAAATGCCAATAACTGAGCCGGAGAGATGCCTTTGAAAAAAGCAGATGGACTGATACCATTATAAAAATAAACAATGGTCGTATATATAATAATCATCGTAGCGAGTCCTAACAATACTGTGATCATATACCACCCAAGCCCAATAAACAAGTCAGGGTTGGATATCTCTACTATCAGGCTGCTCAACAAAGCAAATACTGCCAGTGGTGCCATCAGCATAATTAGGTCAACCATTTTCATTATGACTTCATTTAGCCCTGTAAAAAAGCTTACCACAGGTTGTGCAATTTTCGAATCTATGAGTAATAATGACATACCAAAAAAGATGGAAAAAAAAATCACTTGCAGCATATTGGAGTTGACACTTGCTGCCTTAAAAAAATTGTCAGGAACCATATTTACCATAAATTGTAGTGGTCCCCCTTTTTTGGCGTTCACAGCCGTATTAATATTTGCCTGCATATCGTTGCCAAAAGTACCTGTCATATTTGCTATCGTATCTTCGCTGATGAGATCGCCAGGAGAGATGACATTTACTATCATCAGACCGACACTTACCGCCACTATGGTGGTAGTCAGATATAAAAGAAAAGTGCGGATGCCCATCGTCTTGAACTTACTGATGTCTTGCAAATCCACGATGCCTTTGATTAAAGATATGATAATCAATGGAATAGCTATAAGTTTAAGCAATTTTATAAAGATGGTTCCGAATGGTTTGATCCAGTCAGTGACCAACCATGATATTTCTAACCAAGATGCGAAGATCCCAAATAAAATACCTGCAAAAATACCCAATAAGATTTGCCAATGCAAAGCCATTTTCTTCATAACACTTTTTATTTCAATTATTTATATTGACGTAAAAAAAACTAAAAATATCCGGAAGTCCAAAAATATGATGATAATAATGAGATACGAAGTACGAAATACGAAATACGAAATACGAAATACGAAATACGAAATACGAAATACGAAGTACGAAGTACGAAATACGAAGTACGA
>JBATLS010000244.1:0-2945 GCA_049289435.1 Saprospiraceae bacterium
TGGAACGTGAAGGACAACTCAAAGATAAGACATTGGTAGATGCCAAGAAATGGTTCACCCAATTTGCGACCTGGATGACTACCCATCCATATGGCATCGGCGAAAGAGACAACAACAATAATCACAGTACATGGTGGGGCGCACAGGTAGCAGCATATGGTCAGTTCATCGGAGATGAAAAACTGATTGACATTGCAAGAGAACAATTCAAGCGTCAATTGGCCATCCAACTTGCTGAAGATGGGAGCTTTCCAGATGAATTGAGCAGAACTCGCCCTTATCATTACACATTGTATAACCTGGATGCATGGTGTATGTTTGCATTGCAGGTATCTTCAAAATCAGACAACTACGGCCAATACAGGAGCAAAAATGGAAGTATTCGTCAAGCCATTGACTTTCTTATACCCTACATCAAAGGTCAAAAGCAATGGACTTTACTGACGGATCTCGAATTCAAATTTGAGCCTGAAGTTTCTGACTATAGTCTGTATGCTTATTGGCTTTATGATCATCAAGAGTATTATGATCTGTGGAAAAATAGCAAACACGAAGGTAATTCCCTAAATGCAGATATTCTCGTATTTGACAAACTCCTGCACCCATGACACTAAGATTTTTTGTATATTTAATGGTCGTGGTGCTTCTGAGTTCTTCCTGTACTTCCGGTCGTAAACAACTTCAGAATCCGGCTGCGAACAGTACAATTGATTCTATATCTTGGATTGAAACAGATACGGCAAGCATCGTTTCTGAAGCACAAAAATTCTTAAAGCAAGCTCCTGAACCTATCACATCTTTCAGATCAGCGCGAAGTGCTGGAAGTATCCATGATTTTCATTCAGAAGGTGACTATTGGTGGCCTGACCCCAACAATCCAGATGGGCCTTATATACAACTTGATGGTCAATCCAATCCCGATATTTTTAATGGGCACAGACTGGCGATGCGAAATCTAAATAAATGGGTTTCCACATTGACAGCAGCTTACTTACTGACAAATGATGAGCGATATGCCAAACATGCCATCTTACATCTTCGGAGCTTTTTTCTAAATTCGGAAACACTCATGAATCCCAATCTCCTGTTTGCGCAAGCCATCAAAGGTAAAGTGACAGGCAGAGGCATCGGCATCATAGATACCATACATCTGATAGAGATCACCAAAGCCATTCAAAAACTCAAAAGTGCCGGCATCATGAAAGACGACGACTACTTTGGCCTAAAAAAATGGTTTAATGACTATGCTACATGGATGCATACACATCCTTATGGTCTGGACGAAAAGGTACATGGCAACAATCACAGTACTTGGTGGGCAGCACAGATGGCAGCATTCGCAGATCTTGCAGACAGAGATGATTTGAAAAAAGTAGCCATTTCACAGTTCAAAGTGCTCATTAGTGCACAAATGGACAAAGATGGGAGCTTCCCTGACGAAATCAAACGAACCAAAGGATATAGCTATACTCTTTTTAATCTGGAAGGTTATACCATTCTTTGTCATATCTTGTCCAGTAAAAATGAAAATCTGTGGGAATATCAAGGAGTTCATGGAAGTCTTCGCAAAGCTTGGGAGTTCATGATGCCTTATATAGAAAATAAAAATAACTGGCCCAAGGGCCCGGATATCGCTCATTTTGATGAGTTGCCTATCAAATCTGTAGGAATTGAAATGGCAGCATGTGCATATAAAAATCAAGATTATATGGATATTTGCCGCAAGCTCAGTTCACTTAAAAAATCTGAAGAAGTGGAAAGGACATTTCCTTTGTGGCAAGCGATCTTGTGGTTTTAAAATAAAATAAAATAAAGATGAAGTATTATATAGGTTTGATATTTTTGATGATGAATTTAGGACTGACGGCACAGCTGCGTTGCGTCGCTACGTCCAATCCTACAGGTGCATATGCCGTGGTGACCAGTTCAGGACTGGACTATGAGTCTCCCGAATGTGTACATGGTAGTTTTGGCCCGCACATCACTCAAGCTTTTGATAGTCTGCTCAATAGATATGTTTTTTTGTTTCATAGCCATATCGACGATGACAATGATCGGTGTCTCAATTTTGATAGGGTGAGAATGGAAATCAAAGGCGGACCCAACACTTCCCCTGAATCACAACATCTACTCAACACCACTTCATATTACAGATGGAAATTTAAGATACCTGCGGACTTTAAAGGATCGTCTAGTTTTTGTCATATTTTCCAAAATAAGATTTTTGGGGGTAATGATACTGATTTCCCAGTCATAACATTGACACCAAGAGAATCGGTACTGGAGATCATACACAATGGTGGAGACAGTGGGTTGCCTTTAGGGAAATTGGCAACAGTAAATCTTTCGCTATTGAGAGGCCGATGGATAGAAGCTTACATCAAGCAATTTCATGCAGAGGTTGGCAAAATTGAGATAGAACTGAAGGATGTCATCTCAAAGCAAGTCATACTTACATATAAAAATGATAATATTGATTTATGGAGAGCTGGGGCTGAGTATTCCAGACCTAAGTGGGGTATCTACAGAGCAAAAGGCGCCTCATTGAAAGATGAAATCATTCAGTTGGCTGATTTTTGTATTTCGGAATCGGCAGAATCTTTGTGTCCATCCGAAAATGTAGTTATAGCCGACAATATCAAGCCAACTACTCCTGCAAATCTCATCATTACAGACAAAAGTCGATATACTATTGATCTATCTTGGAATGCTTCTACAGACAATCTGGGAGTGACTCAATATAATATCACAAGAAATGGTCAAATGATCAAAAGCCTCAATGCACTCAATTATAAAGATACCGGATTACTCCCCGGAACAATTTATACATATACTATTACAGCTCAGGACGCAGCTGGGAATCTATCTTCCTCAAGCAATAGTGTAGTTTCTTCAACTGATGCAGCCAATGTAAAACCAGGCATTCCAGTATTGGTTAGTCCTGT
>JBATLS010000245.1:0-3642 GCA_049289435.1 Saprospiraceae bacterium
TAATCATTATTGCCAGCTTCTTTGGCTTTTTCCAATGACATATTTGCAGTAGCAATGGCTGCCTTAAAACTGCCCATATCTGCTTCGATCAAAGACTTTTGTCTCAGTACCCAAAACTTATCATTGCCCATTTCTATTGACTTATTCATCCAAGACAGAGCTTGTGTAAGGTCTTTTTTGGCTTCTCTGTAGTATCTGGCAGCATTGTAGTAGTCGGCGGCAGAAGGACCAGCCATGACACCCTTGATGGCTTCAGAAACTTTTTTGTCAGTAGGGACATCTATTTTTACAGGTATGACCACGTTGTCCCAAAGGATTTGCAAATGAAATGACTCATTGGTCACATTGGCAACGTCTAGTGTGAAAGTCTCTACCATATTGCCCGCTTGTGGAGTCACCATCACTTTGGCAGCAACTTTGGTATCATCCCACTTTTCTGGAGTTCCCCAGTTTTCGGTATCACTGTAGAAATACACTTCCCAAGACATCTTGCCCGGCTTAGTAAAAATAGCATAAGTTCCTTTTTTCACTGTAGCTCCACCTATCATTACATCATCACTAAAGGAAATCATTGAGTTTTTATTTGCGCCTGTTCTCCACATTGCGTCAAAAGGTACAAGGTCACCATAAATTTTTCTACCATTTTTGCTTGGTCTTGAATAATCTAATGTGACAGAAGTAAGGCCAACCATAGTTTCAACCTTTGCACCTTGACTTGGAGCAGGTGTTTTGATCTGAGCACTGACATCAGTTAATAAAAACATACAAGCACTCAGTAAAATAAAGCTAAAAACGTTTTTCATTTAAAATTAAGTTTTAATGATTTGAAAAATAATAATTCGAACACCTATCAATATAGGTCAAACATTACAATAATATTTTGCATACAATTGTTTTGACGTTTTCTAATTATTTTTGATTGGAGGCTTGGTTTCTATACTGATAACAGGCATTTTTGCTCTCTCTGCTTCGATCTTTTTGTTACGTTCTTCTATGATCTTTGCGATCAAAACATCAGACTGCAGTGGCGTCTGTAAGATCTGCCTATGAAATAATATCAGCATACAAGTCGTCATATCTTCTGTATAGCTCAATCCTTTTTGTCTCAAATAATGCGAAAATCTCGAACCTTCTGCAAAATTCCAATTGTACTCCATCCAACGGCCCAACCCAAAAAACAGCTTTTTAGCCATCTGGACTTCGTCAATCGCCTTTAGAGGAGTTCTGGCTTCTTCGGTAGTGAGTTCCATCAATTTCTTTAAAGCATCATCGATATCCCGAGGTATATATACGCCATACAATTTTGATTTTTTTATGTTTTCAAGGTAGGTCGAGTCATTGTTTACCAGGGCTTGCTTTTTTTCCTGACCCTGTACAAGAGTTGTATTAAGACATATTAAAAGACAAAAAGTGAAAATATATTTATTCATAAAGATTCCTAATTAATGATCCAATATAGTCAACGGTAATATCAGCTTCAAAAGTTTACCTTTTAAAAATGATTAACTATTATTTAACCAGAAATCGCCTTTTTTTTAAAAACTTATATCAGTCTTATACAAAAATAGTGGTTTCCTTTGGTTGATTACAGAACATTCTCTTATTTTAGCGGTTTAAAATGCATTCATTTGCAAAAATGTGGTGGTAATTATTAGATTAAACAAATAAAAAGTGAATATGGCTGAAGTAATGGAAAAGAAAAAATCATCTGGTGGCAAAACACCAAAACACAAGTATGACAAAGCAACTTATATGCAATGGCTCGAAGTCATGTATAGGGTTCGCAGATTTGAGGAGAAAGGTTTATTTGCATATTCACAGCAGAAAATAAGGGGCTTTTTTCACGTATATATCGGTCAGGAAGCCATCGCCGGGGCATTATCTACGGGCATCACTAAAGACGATAAACTGGTAACCGGGTATAGACAGCATGGCATTGCTTTGACACGTGGACTGGATTCTGCATCATGTATGGCAGAATTGTACGGTAAAGAGACAGGATGTGTCAAAGGAAAAGGGGGAAGTATGCACTTTTTCTCTAAAGAGCACAATTATTTTGGAGGCAATGGCATCGTAGGTGCTCAAATTCCTATTGGCACAGGGATCGCCCTTGCTGAAAAGTACAGAGGGACAAAAAATTTATGCGTCACTATGTTTGGTGATGGAGCTGCCAGACAGGGAGCACTCTATGAGTCATTCAATATGGCCATGACATGGAAGTTGCCTGTACTTTATATTTGCGAAAACAATATGTACGCAATGGGTACTTCTGTCACCAGGACATCCAATGTGCATGACCTTGTCAAAATTGGGGCCGCTTTTGACATGCCAAGCGAGACCGTAGATGGCATGAATCCCGAGTCCGTGCACGAAGCATTCCTTAGAGCAGCAGCACATATCAGAGCTGGCAATGGTCCTTACTATTTGGAAATAAAAACTTACCGTTATCGAGGTCACTCAGTATCAGACCCCGCAAAATACAGAACCAAGGAAGAACTGGAAGCATATAAAGAAAAAGATCCCGTGCTTTTAATTCAGAAAAAAGTGGTCAATGAAAAAATAGCCACCCAAGAAGAAGTCGATGTGATCATAGATAAGATCAATCTGGAAATAGATCAAGCCATGGAATTTGCGGAGCAATCTTCCTACCCACTACCATCAGACTTGTACGACTGTAATTATAGTCAGGAAGATTATCCTTATATTACCCACTGATGTACTTTAGTAGTCTGTAAAATAAAAAAGCCTGTCCTTGAAAACCAAGAGCAGGCTTTTTTATTTTAAATCACTCAGTAGTCATTGTATGATCATCAAGCATCTATCCTAAGAATATTTGAGATACAGCAATAAACTTAGCGCCAACAATGCTGGTAAACCCTGTATATAAAATATCCTGACAGACACACTATACCATCCATACAGCCCAGCAACCAATACACATCCGAGAAAAAATGTCCCGACATTGAATGACCAAGCCAGGTTGCTGATCAGGATCGACCATAGGAGACCCACAGCTATGAATCCATTGTACAGCCCTTGGTTGGCTGCAAGCACCTGAGTCTTTTCGAAGAGATCAGCTGGGAAATTTTTGAACGTTTTTTTACCCACTGTGGTCCAGGCAAACATTTCCATCCACATAAAATAAAAATGCAATCCAGCGATCAAACCAATTAAAACAACCAATAAAGTACCCATGATAAATTGAATTTTATGTAAATGTAGCATAATTTTTTTAGATCGCTTTAAAAATATGATACACATCTCCAGTTTGGCATGATTTTGGATCAACTAAATATCGAGATTGAGTTTATGAGTAATTAATTAAGCAAATTGTTTACTCGAGACCGGTTCTGTAGGGAGAATCGGTCTTTTTTTTTGCCCAAAATCAAACAAATCTCTTCCCTATTCAACCATCTACCATTAAAAAAATATTTCCTGCGCCAACCTAAAGGTATTAGCATGTGCCTCTAAGATATCTACCAAAGTGTGAGAATATCCACCTCCCATACTCACTACCATAGGTATTTTATTGGATTTAGCCATATTCAGCACCATTCTGTCTCTTTCTTTACACCCTTTTCTCGTAAGGCTAAGTCTCCCCAATTTATCTGACTCGAGTACATCTACTCCAGAAAGGTAAAA
>JBATLS010000246.1:0-5605 GCA_049289435.1 Saprospiraceae bacterium
GCCACTTCTTTGAGGACAGGCCAACCGCGACTACGCAGCCACTCTTTATCACCCGTGACCTCGTAATACTTCCAAAAAGCCCAACCGATGCATCCGGTGATATGATGTTGAAATGGACCCGTCAAAGCCCATACAGGGGTATCTTCTGAACCATTGGCGGAAGACTCCCATGGGAACATTGCGCCTTTATATCCGTGGGACCAGGCATTTTGTTTGGCAGCTTCCAGTCTTTCGAATCGATATTCGAGTAGAGATTTTGCCATATCGGGCTGAAGCATCAGTAGCGGGGGATACATCCACAATTCTGTATCCCAAAACACGTGACCGTTGTATCCCAATCCTGACAATCCCATTGGGCTCAAACTAAATGATGTTCCCGCTCTGGCAAATGAATACAAATGATAAAGAGCAAATCGGATATCTCTGGTGATGTCAGGCTTACCTGATATTTCTACATTGCTTTTCCATATCTCCGCCCATGCAGCTTTGTGTCTTTTTAGCAATCTTTCTCTGCCTTCGAGCATGGCAAAGATCGTCAATCGCTCTGCTTCATTGTGCGGATCTTCATATTGTGCACTGGACACAGTGGATGCCACTACGCTGAATCTATAAGTCTCTCCTGCTTTTAATTTTTTGTGAAATTTGGCCAGATGCATATTGTAATCCCAGTCTTCATGTATGATCTTAGGTTCTTTGCCATGACCCTCTTCAAATATAAAACTATTGCTCGCAGCTACTTTGAGTCTGCCAGATGGACTCATCCCTACAGAAGTAAATAAGGGGATCAGTACATGAGGTCGATCGACCTCAGCATAGTAATTGCGCACGTCTGCGAGATGATTGGGTGCTTCTATGACACTCGCAGGGGTGATGGTGATATCTTTCGTGGCTGTTATTTCCAGGATAGTCAGTGCTGTGTATGGCAAATGTCGGAGTGCCATCATTTCTGATTTGACCCTAGCTTTACCGGGGATATCGAAGGTCGTCTGTAAGGTAGCAGTCTCCATATCCAATGTTTGGCGATATTGGGTCATATCTTTTGCACCGATGCGTTGACCATCTATGTCGAGATTCATATTGACATGATTGAATGTCTTCAAAATATTGGACACCCTTCCCCGCTGATAATAATCGTAAGCACCATTGAGTACCACGTCTTTTACTTTGAGAGGCTCCGGCGATGACACTATACCGATCACCCCATTAGCCAGGGTGACTCCGTAATAGTTATTCGGGTCGATATTATTGGCTTCTACTTTCCAGGAAGATTGGCTATATAGCCCAAAGGATTGTAAAACGATGTAAGTAAATATGATTGATCGGAGCATGCGTTTTTATTTTATTTTATGTAATGCAAATATAATTTTTTTAAAGAATTTTTAGTGGAATAGCACTAACTTTACTTAAAATATGATTGAATACACTCGAAAAAATAAAATATTGACAAATGCCACCAAGACTCCAAGTCGCAAAGGTTCACAAAGTATAGATTATCAACCTTTTGAGATTGGAGATTCTTTGGTTTTTTTGCCTTTGCGGCAAAATAATACTTTTCGGAACGGACTCATGTGTTAATTCTAAAAATCCATTATGAGTACTTCTCTTTTAGAGCCAAATATACCCCATTTGTCCATCCGAATCCATCTTGTACTGGATATTCACCTCCACCACTCTCTAAGGTTGTATCGACAACATTATATTTTTCCATCATTTTGCCCGTGCGCGTAAAAACTTGCTCGTTGAGTTTCATCCAGCGTTCAGCGATGGTTTTGGCAAGATCGGATCTGCCATAATTTTCGGCTGCGATGATAGCCATCCATTGCAAGGGTGCCCAGCCATTGGGTGCATCCCATTGCTGACCACTTTGTACATTGGTGGTGACGATACCCCCTGATTCCAAAAGATGATTTTCCATATATTGTAAAGCTCTTTGTGCCTGATCTTCATCAGCAATTCCAAAGTATAAGGGGTAAATTCCTGCAGCGTGCATAGAGGCAGTGTTGGCATTAAGGGTCAGATCATAATCAAAATAGTAACCTACGTCCTCATTCCAAAAATACTTATTGATATTGGTTTTTCGACAGTCTGCTTTGGCAATATAGTACGATCTTTTGGCTACATCACCAAGCGATGCGTGCGCTTCGGCAAGAGACCATTCCAGATGATACAGCAGGCAATTGAGATCTACAGGTAGAATACTTGTGGTGCGGATATCTCCCAACCCAGCGTCACCATCATACCACCTGCTGCTAAAATCCCAGCCTGATTCGCATGCCGCCCGAAGATTGCTGAATAACTCAGTCGGAGTTCGTTGTTGGTTTTCAGAAAGTGACAGATCATCGACATACATCTCAGACCTGGGTGTATCCAGCTCGTCCCAATATCTATGCATCGTGGTATCATCATCCATGAGTACTGAATGATGCGACATGTTGTCTTTGGAAGATATTTTTGAATCGCCTTTGGTCCAAAAAGCATATTCTGTAGTCATCGCAGTGAGATATTGACCTTTGACCGACTGACCCTTGAGATTTGCCAGCATTTCTACCATCAGCGAAAAAAACGGGGGCTGCGATCTACTCAGAAAATAAGATCTGTTACCATTGGGGATAAATCCGATTTCAGATATTAGGTGGGCAAAATTTTTAATCATACTTTCTATGATATGGACTCTGCCAGATACTTTAAGACCCAGCATGGTAAAATAACTATCCCAATAGTAAATTTCATTAAATCGACCTCCAGGTACAATATATGGATATGGCAATGGGATCAAAGTGCTGCCTTCAATGTGTTGATCAGCTTGACGCAAAAGATGATCCCAAAGATCGTGGAGATGATTTACCAGAGGTTTGTCAGGATCAGTGACAAAATCATGTTTTTGTGAAGCTGCGGCATCAAAATGACGACTGTAAAAGTCTGCTACACTAAATCCTGGCTCAACTTTTTCTTTTGTATAATTACTTAATATAATTTCAGGAGAAAACTTAGGAATGGCATCTGCCAATGACTTACCATCATCAAGTATATACTGTGTGGCGATGTCATGAAAAAGATGCTCAAATACTATTTCTGGAAGTTTCATTTCTATCATAGGGCTTTTTATTTTATATTGTCACAATAATAATAAATTTTAGCTTTAAAAGAGTAAGTTTGTACATTGAAGTGATTTAAAATTTGTTCTTAAATCAATTCATCATTAAAATCATGATCAACCAACAATAAAGATGAAGTCAGGAATTAAATTATCGCTCTATATCAATTATTTTGTTTTCGCCATTTTGCTCAATAGCGTAGGTATTGTCATCCTGAAGTCACAGAAAGTGTATGGTGTGGATGAATTGCAGGCAAGCTCTCTGGAGCTATTTAAAGACATGCCCATTGCTATAGTTTCTTTTTTGATTGCTTCTTTTTTACCACGCATCGGGTACAAAAATGCCATGATGGCAGGATTGGCTTTGGTGGCATTTTCTACATTAACTATGTATTTTGGCAATTCGTTTTGGTCTGCCAAAGTCTTGTTTGCTTCAGTCGGAGTAGCATTTGCGCTGATCAAAGTTTCCGTATATTCTGTCATAGGCTTAGTCACCCATAGCAAGAAGGAACATAGCAGCATGATGAGCAGTATCGAAGGAGTTTTTATGTTTGGAATAGCTTTAGCATATTTTCTATTTCCTGCATTTAATGATGAGTCAAAGCCGGATAGCTGGTTGAATGTATATTTGTTGTTGTCACTACTTTGCATTGTTTCGCTGATCATATTGTTTTTGGCAAAATTTGATGAAGGTCATGAAATACCCGGAGCCAATCTAAAGGAAGATGTCAAAAGTATGTTTCGGCTGATGGCCGGGAAACTGGTGATGGTGTTTGTGTTTTCAGCATTTTTGTTTGTGATGATAGAACAGGGTATCATGACCTGGCTTCCAACTTTCAATGACAGAGTGCTCAAGTTGCCTGAAAATATCAGCATCATGATGGCCAGTATCCTGGCGATCTCACTGGGTGTAGGTCGATTGATGGCGGGGGCACTATCCAAGAAGTATAAGTGGATATACATTCTCTCTTTTTGTCTCATTTGTGCAATGGCGATGGTAGTGTTGGTGCTTCCCAGGACATTGCAGGTAGAGACCATTGAGATATTGTCAATGGCTGATATACCTTTGATAGGGTATGCATTTCCCATCGTAGGTTTGTTTATAGCTCCGATATATCCGATGATCAATTCTGTAGTACTGAGTTCGTTGCCTAAAAGCTTGCATAGTCCGATGACTGGTTTGATCGTGATATTTTCAGCATTGGGGGGCACTCTGGGCTCGAGATTGATAGGCTGGTTGTTCAAAAACATGGGAGCGGACCAGGCATTTTATTACACACTGATCCCTATGGGAATGCTTTTTGTTTCGTTGATCATATTGGACAGGATGACCGCTGGTTCAACTATGGAAGCACATTGATCATGCATAGACAACAAGATTATAAAGGTCACCATGAATTGAAAAACAATCATAAAAAATTTGTGATTATTATTGGTATTGTGACTTTGTGTAAAAGTTCTGCTTTACAGCGTGTGACCAAAAGTTGAGCAAAATCATTCTCATAGTTGACCAATGATTTGAATATTACTAATTGAATGCTTAATTTTGCAACTTCTCTTTATGATATGAGAGAGTGAATAACAAATTATTTAAAATTAAAAAATATAAAATGAGTAAAGTGACCGTCATCGGTGCAGGAAATGTAGGAGCCACCGTAGCCAATGTATTGGCACACAAAGATATAGTAAAGGAGATCGTCCTGGTAGATATCGTAGGAGATCTGGCAAAAGGTAAAGCGTTGGACACCTGGCAGCAAGCACCGATAGACCATTATAGTACTTCATTGATAGGTACCAGTGATTATAAGGACACCAAAGATTCTGATATCGTGGTGATCACAGCGGGTATTCCTCGTAAGCCGGGTATGAGCAGAGACGATTTGATTTCTACCAACGCCAATATCGTGACTTCTGTAGTCAAATCCGTCCTCGAGCATTCTAAAAACCCCATCATCATTGTCGTTTCCAACCCATTGGATGTCATGACTTATGCAGCTTTTAAAGCTTCGGGCCTCGATAGCAGCAGAGTATTTGGAATGGCAGGAATACTGGATACTGCGAGATACAGAGCTTTCCTTGCTACTGAACTCAATGTATCTCCAAAAGATATACAGGCTATCCTGATGGGCGGACACGGGGATACGATGGTGCCACTACCAAGATATACGACAGTCGGTGGAATACCTGTGACAGAGTTGATTGATGCTCAAGTATTGGATGCGATCGTAGATAGGACAAAAGGTGGCGGTGGAGAACTCGTCAAACTCATGGGTACTTCTGCATGGTATGCTCCGGGTGCAGCAGCTGCGCAGATGGTAGAAGCGATTGTCAAAAACGAAAATAGGATTTTCCCAGTTTGTGCCCATTTGGATGGTCAGTATGGACTAAAAGATATTTTTGTCGGAGTACCTGTCATGTTAGGTAAAAATGGTATCGAAAAACTCATCGAACTTAAACTTAATAAAGAAGAAATGGAACTTCTCAACGAATCTGCGACTGCGGTTAAAGAAG
>JBATLS010000247.1:0-4048 GCA_049289435.1 Saprospiraceae bacterium
CAACCACTTTGCTGGGGAGAGCACCTGTGCAAATACATCCGATTTATTGTTGTCGATGGGATGTTGATCAAATACGGAATATCCATACCAAATCAACAGCCCAAGCAATGGAATCAAAATGTAGAAAAGTAATCCCGACGATTTGCTGGTGGTAACCTGATCATTTTTGGGTAGATGATAGCATCCATATAGAGCCGTCACACTGACGCCCATAGATGCCATAAAAAAAACGATGGGGCTAAAATATATCCCCAATGACCCCTTCCAAGCACCGAGCATCATATATTCCAATAAGGCAAATATCAAAAGTACCCCCAACCATTTTAGCTTCTGCCGTTGATTCATGCGACAATATTAGAATTTATTCTCCACTTCTGCAACTTCGAGCATAAATTGGTGCAAGTCAGTGTTTTTTGACAAATGGCATTAATCGTTCGCTTCCTGGATCGAACATCGTCGTGTTACAAAATCTCCGGTATGATCTCCCTGCGGAGGTTAAGGAAGATTGTCCTCGTTTGGAGTATCTAGATGTATCTCCACTGACTCCGATACAGTGATGACCATGTTGCCCATAAGGATACCTCCACTCCATCAACCTTATCAACCCATCAACAAATAAACAAATTACCAAATCAACAAATAAACAAATAAACAAATAATCCTACTACCTAAATACTCACCACCAAGATGTCTTTTTTGCTGTACTCCTTCTCGTAGTGGTCTTTACGCCCAAGACACCCAACAGTCCTCTCGTCAAATTCTGTGCAATCGTTCGACCGATTTGTCGGGTAGTGGTGCTGTTCAATAGTTTTTCGAGGGTGCTTTTTTCCTGCCTTCCTTTGGATGGTGCGCTGGATTCTGCCTTTTCTTCTTGTTCTCTGAGCTTTTTTTGTATCTCTTCAGACTGGGCATCTTCTATTTTGCCAGTTAGGATTTCGTAAGCACTATCTCTATTGATGACTTCGTCATATTTTTTCTTGATTCGGCTTTTGCCCATGATATGATCTATCTCGCTTTGGGAGAGCACATCCATTCGGGATTGTGGCGCTCTTAGGTAGCAATGTACGAGTGGGGTAGGGATACCTTTCTCATTGAGAGCTGCGATGATGGATTCGCCGATACCCAGTTCGGTGAGTAGTACGTCCACAGCATAGAAATCAGTCAACGGATAGTTTTCAGAGGTAAGTTTGATGGCTTTGCGGTCTTTAGCTGTGAAGGCTCTGAGGGCATGCTGTATCTTTAGGCCCAACTGACTCAATACTGCATCAGGCACATCAGTAGGGTTTTGGGTAACAAAAAATATGCCTACACCTTTGGATCTGATGAGCTTGATGATGGTTTCGATCTGATTGAGAAGGGCTTTGCTGGCCTCGTTAAATATCAGATGGGCTTCGTCTATAAATATCACTAATTTGGGTTGCTCCAGATCACCTTCTTCAGGAAAAGTACTATAAATCTCGGCCAAAAGCTGCAACATAAATGTCGAAAAAAGTTTAGGTTTGTCCTGAATGTCAGTCACCCTAAGGATAGAAATATACCCTTTTCCTTCCTCATCAAGTCTGGTGAGATCGTCCACATCAAAAGATCTTTCACCAAAGAACAAATCTCCCCCTTGTTGCTCCAGCTCTATGATTTTGCGCAAGATCGTGCCTACGGATGCGCTGGAAATGGCACCATACTCAGCGGTGATGGCTTCTTTGCCTTCGTTGCTGATATAGTTGAGTGCTTTTTTGATATCATCCAAGTCCAGCAATGGCAATTGATTGTCATCACAAAATTTGAATATGAGTGAGACCAGTCCTGCTTGTGTGTCGTTGAGTTCGAGTATTTTTGAAAACAATACTGGTCCGAACTCTGTGACTGTAGCCCTAAGTCTGGCTCCTGCATCATGAGACAAGCTTAAAAACTCTACGGGACTTCCCGCTGCTGAAAATGGCAAACCTATATTATTGTGTCTTTCTTGTATTTTGGGATTGTTTTCGCCTGGTACAGCCACTCCAGAGAGGTCTCCTTTGATGTCCATGACTAGAGAAGGTACCCCTTTGGCAGAGAGTTGCTCTATGATGATCTGAAGGGTCTTTGTCTTGCCCGTACCTGTCGCAC
Organism: Saprospiraceae bacterium; assembly: GCA_049289435.1. Taxonomy (GTDB): domain Bacteria; phylum Bacteroidota; class Bacteroidia; order Chitinophagales; family Saprospiraceae; genus OLB9. The sequence goes on from JBATLS010000247.1 coordinate 2,104, forward strand.
CCGCTATCAGCCCGTGCCTGTTGAGTGTCCGCAATGGTATCCTGATGAATGTATCAGTCAATACTTCCCCATCCAATTTGGGTGATCCAAGTATAATCGAATCTCCTTTGAAGGTATAAGCCCCCGTGATCTCTTCTAAAAATGTTTGTTTTTTACTCATGACTTTGGTATGTGTATAATGACAACGAACTTATTAAGTTCAAAGTTTTATTACCTAAATATCTAATTTTAGACATACTCTCACTGATTGCATATTTGTAAAATTATCTGGCAAACAACTTTTCTCGCTCAGGGCCTGTACTTACCATAGATATAGGCGTCTTTAGCAAAGTCTCCACCTGATCCATGTAGGATTTGGCATTGACAGGCAACTGATCATACTGTACTACATGATCCAGACTTTCATTCCACCCATCAAATTCTTTATACAAGGGTTCTATATTTTTATTGACAATATCATAAGGCAACTCATCAGTCACCAGATTATCATAGTGATATGACTCGGCAACACTTATTTTTTCGAAGGTATCAAGGACGTCAAGTTTAGTGATAATGACTTTAGTGACCCCGTTGAGCATGACAGTATAAAGCAATTGTGGCACGTCCATCCATCCGCATCTCCTCGGGCGACCAGTGGTGGCACCAAATTCTTTGCCTATTTGCCTTAATTTTTCACCTGTCTCATCGTGCAATTCTGTGGGAAACGGACCAGAACCCACTCTGGTGCAATATGCTTTGGCTATACCTATGACGTCTCTGATTTTATTTGGTGCTATGCCGAGTCCGCTACACACGCCTGCACTGATCGTATTGGATGAGGTGACATATGGATATGTACCAAAATCTATGTCCAGCATGGATCCTTGTGCACCCTCTGCGAGTATCTTTTTGCCTTGAGCCAATGCATCATTGACAAAATATTCTGTATTTGCAAAACGAAGTTTTTTGATTTTTTCTATCGTTTCGAAAAATCGCTCTTCTTCCCCAGCCAGATCAAAATCTATTTCGGGATACAGTTTGATAAGGCCCAAATGTTTTTCCTTGATTGCTTCATACTTGGCTTTGAAGTCATCCGCTACCAAATCACCTATTCTGATGCCGTTACGCCCGGTTTTATCCATGTAAGCAGGGCCGATACCTTTGAGCGTGGAGCCTATTTTGCTCACTCCTTTAGCTGCTTCAGAAGCGGCGTCAAGATATCTATGAGTAGGAATGATCAGGTGTGCTTTGCGTGATACTAGAAGCCTGGAATGAAAATCTACATCGGCATCCTCAAGTACTTTTATTTCTTTGACCATCGTGATCGGATCCAGCACTACGCCATTGCCGATCACATTGGTAATGTCAGGTCTGAATATGCCAGATGGTATGGTATGCAGCACAAATTTTTTACCGTCTATTTTGATGGTATGACCTGCATTGGGCCCACCTTGAAACCTACAGACTAAATCATAGCTCTCCGCCAGATAATCCACGATTTTACCCTTGCCTTCATCACCCCATTGAAGACCTAATATCACATCAACTGCCATAAAATTATTATAAATAGTTATTAAAGCCCAAAATTAGGAAATTTTGACAATTTACTATGAAAAGAAGATGTTGATTGTAAATTACTTCTGTACTGATCATCACATGACATCATCAAGTAAAGTAAAACGTGACATGATTCTGAATATTTTTTGTGGTGGAATATTGCGTATCAAAAATCCAAACTATCAAATGCTTAGTTGCAATTTTGGCTTTAGAATAAAATTCTGTTAGGGAGCAAAATGTAATACTTTGTTAATATGATTATGAAGTGAATGAAATATAAAACAAGTATAAATTTTGTGTGTTTAGACTGATCAATACATGTAATACTTCTAAATATACTCAATATGGACAAATCAAACCATCATCCGAAAATAATAGTGATAGGAGGTGGATTTGCAGGGTTGCAATT